>DJOV01000039.1 GCA_002437285.1 Prevotella sp. UBA6429
GCAAATCGCGGCGCGACCGACAAAAAACGCGATTTTCGCGTTCTATTTCACGCGCTCCCCGTGACCAACTTTTGCACCAAAAATCATGACAATGCAAACACGCCTTGACGCTCCACCCGCTCCGGGCCGCCGACATAAGCACTGGCATATTGAGCCTCCCGGGCGAAAAACACGGGCGGTGGAGTGGAGCGGGCCACGGATTTTTTGTAACTTTGCCGTCAATCACCAATACAACACATCATTTTGTAACATGGGAGGATTCTTTGGAACCATCGAAGTGCGGAGCTGTGCCAACGACTTGTTTTATGGCACAGACTACAACTCGCACTTAGGCACCAAGCGTGCCGGCCTTGTCACGCTCGACAAGGAAAAGGGCTTCTGCCGCTCCATCCACAGCCTGGAGAGTAGTTATTTCCGCACTAAGTTTGAGGACGAGCTCGACAGTTTCGTCGGCAACGCCGGCCTGGGCGTCATCAGCGACACCGACCCGCAGCCCATCATCGTGAGCTCCCACCTCGGGCGCTACGCCGTGGTGACCGTGGCCCACATCCTCAACACGCGTGAGATTGCCGACGAGATGCTGGCCAAGCGCATGCACCTCAGCGAGATGTCGGCCAACAACATCAACCCCACGGAGCTCGTGGCGCTGCTCATCAACATGGGCGACACCTTCGTGGAGGGCATCAACAACGTGTTTCGCAAGGTGCGCGGCTCCTGCTCGCTGCTGGTGCTCACCGAGGACGGCATCATCTGCGCCCGCGACTACCTGGGCCGCACGCCCATCGTGCTGGGCCGCAAGGAAGGCGCCTGGGCCGCCACGTCGGAGACGACAGCCTTTCCCAACCTCGACTTTGAGGTGGTGCGCGACCTCGGTCCCGGTGAGATCGTGCGCATCAAGGCCGACGGCATGGAGGTGCTGCAAGAGGCGGCCAGCCACCGACAGGTGTGCTCCTTCCTCTGGGTCTACTACGGATTTCCCGCAAGCGACTATGAGGGCATCAACGTGGAGGACGTGCGCGAGCGCAACGGCAAGATCATGGGCGAGAAAGACGACACCGAGGCCGACCTGGTGTGTGGCATCCCCGACAGCGGCGTGGGCACGGCGCTGGGCTACGCCGAGGGCCACGGCATACCCTACAAGCGCGCCGTGCTGAAGTACACGCCGACCTGGCCACGCTCGTTCACCCCGAGCAACCAGTCGCGCCGCAGCCTGGTGGCCAAGATGAAGCTCATCCCCAACGCCGCCATCCTCAAGGGCCAGCGCGTGGTGTTCTGCGACGACTCCATCGTGCGCGGCACCCAGCTACGCGACAATGTGAGCACCTTCTTCGAGAACGGCGCGCGCGAGGTGCACGCCCGCATCAGTTGCCCGCCGCTGGTCTACGGCTGTCCGTTTATCGGTTTCACGTCGTCGAAGAGCGACATGGAGCTCATCACGCGCCGCATCATCCAGGACTTTGAGGGCGACAGCGAGAAAGACCTCGACAAGTATGCCACCACGGGCTCGCCCCAGTATGAGCGCATGGTGAAGGAGATCGCGCGCCGCCTGGGCCTGTCGACGCTGAAGTTCAACACCATCGAAGACCTCATCGACAGCATCGGCCTGCCCAAGTGTGAGGTGTGCACCCACTGCTTCGACGGGTCGAGCTACATGCCGCAAGAGGCCGACGGGCACAAGAAGGAGTGAGGGAAGAGGAGTTTTTAAGACAACCCATACAACCTCTACAACTTTTTACAACTTTAGTCGCACCCCAACAGAGAAATGACATTGACAACTTTTTGTTGGGCCTCTGGCCCGATTGCTGACAGGAACAGTTGCTATAAAAAGTTAAGGTTATATGGGATGTCTTGAAACATTTTCTGCATTCCTATATGATAGTATTATCACCTAATTATTGTGTTTACGAGATATGATGGATATCCAGCAGTTAAAACAACATATGTATGATGTCGTAGGAGCCATTCATGAAGTACATAAGGAACAGGGAGCGGGCATCAATGAATTTTGTTATCAAGAAGGACTTGAGATAGAGTTAAAGGAACGCAACATACCCTATCAACGAGAAATGTCGTTTCATCCACATTATCATGGAAAGGTGATGGACGCCTTCTTTCGAGTTGATTTCCTATGTAAAAATGATATTGTCGTGGAATGTAAGGCGGTAGAGACATTAGGTGATAACCATCGAGCACAACTATTTAATTACATGCGCTTGTTAGGGGCTCCTTGCGGCATTCTTGTCAACTTCTCGCCTAAGTTTGCCACGATAGAACGTTACTTCTACGACAAAGATTTAAAGAAAGTGGTAACCACAGAGGGAAATCCAATCAAATAAATGGTGGACGAGCGATGGCCATTGGGCCAGAGGCCCAACCAAAGGTTGTCGATGTTATTTCCCCGTTGGGGTGCGACTAAAGTTGTAAATAGTTGTAGAGGTTGTATGAGTTGTCTTAAATTCTTTCCATTAAAACATAAATGCAAGCCAATGAAACAGTTGATGATGGCCATGGCCCTGATGGCAGGTGCCCAGGCATGCCCGGCGCAGACACGCTACGACCTCGGGCAGATGCAGACCGAGCGGCTGGGGCGCGGCGTGGTGGCCTATCGCTGCGGCGGGAAGGTCATCGTGTCGTGGCGCACGCTGCCCACCGACAAGGCCCGCGAGCGCTTTGACGTCTACCGCAATGGCGTGCGGCTCAACGCGAAGCCGCTGAAGCGGGGCGGCACCTGCCTTGTGGATGAGGCCCCCCTGGCCGGCGCAGCCACCTATGCCGTGCGCGGCGGTGGCCATGACGGCACGTTCGCCCTGGCGGCCGACGCCCCCGACGGCTATCTCCGCATACCCCTCACGCCACCCACCACCACCGACAGCGTGGCCCTGTGGCCCCGGCGGCAGATGCCGCGCCGCCCCGTACGCGATGCCGCAGGCAACCCCGTGGGGCAGCCGGCGCCCCAACCGCTGCGCAAGGTGCCCGTGACCTACTCGGCCAACGACGCCACGGTGGCCGATGTGGATGGTGACGGCGAGTATGAGATCATCCTGAAATGGGAGCCCAGCAACGCACACGACAACTCGCAGGCCGGGATGACCTCGCCCGTCTACGTGGATGGCTATCGCCTGGACGGCACACGCCTGTGGCGCATCAACCTCGGACGAAACATACGTGCGGGGGCACACTACACCCAGATCCTGGCCTATGACTTCGACGGCGACGGACGGGCGGAGGTGATGATGAAGACCGCCGACGGCACCGTCGACGGCACGGGGCGCACCATCGGCGACGCCACGGCCGACTGGCGCAACCGCGAGGTGGGCACCCAGCGCTATGGCCGTGTGATGGAAGGGCCCGAATACCTGACGGTGTTTGACGGACGGACGGGCGCCGCCCTGAAGACCGTCGGCTATGTGCCCGACCGCGGACCGCGCGACTGCTGGGGCGATGACCACGCCAACCGCTCCGAGCGCTATCTCGCCGCGCTGGCCTTCCTCGACGGACGACATCCTGCGGCCGTGTTCTGCCGCGGCTACTACACACGCACCACGCTGGCCGCCTGGCGCTGGGACGGCAAGGACCTCAGCCTACAGTGGTACTACGACACCGACCCGCAACCCCGGCAGGTGGCGATGATGGACAGCCTCGGACTGACCAACCGCGCCCGCCACGAGGATGGCGGGCAGGGCAACCACAACCTGCGTGTGGCCGATGTGGACGGCGACGGCAAGGACGAGATCACCTATGGGGCCCTCTGTGTGGACCACGACGGCAGTACGCTCTACAACACCGGCTTCGGACATGGCGACGCCATCCACCTCGTGGCGGAGCCCAAGACCAACCGCCTCTACATCTGGGACGTGCACGAGAACCGCCGCGACGGGTCGGAACTGCGCGACGCGGCCACGGGACAGGTGGTGCTGCAGCGCAAGGCCGACTTTGACGTGGGCCGGGGCATGGCCGCCGACATCGACTCCACCCACTACGGACCGGAGGTGTGGAGCGCCAACGTGCCCCTGACATCGCCCTTCGACAAGGGGAGCGCAAAGGGAGCGGCGGCGGACGCCGGAACCGGGCAAGGGCAGGAGGTGGACTACAGCGACACACGGCGCAAGCGGACCCGGCTGTCGTGCAACTTCGCCATCTGGTGGGACGGAGGACTGACCCGCCAGTTGCTCGACCATGAGACCGTGACCCGGTACAACCCCGCGACAAAATCGGCGGATGTGGTGCAACGCTTCGACGGGCTGTTCAACAACGGCACGAAGTCGACCCCCTGCCTCTCGGCCGACTTTCTGGGCGACTGGCGCGAGGAGGTGGTGGTGCGCAACGCCGAGAGCACGGAGCTGCGCATCTACCTCACGCCCTTCACCACACGCCACCGCGTGCCCTGCCTCATGACCGATGTGCCCTATCGCGCGAGCGTGGCGGCCGAGAATGTGGCCTACAACCAACCGCCCGAGCTGGGCTACTACCTCGGGCCCGACGCCCGTTAGCGCCGGGCCCGAGGTGAGGGCCGCATCCCCACCGCCCACAGGTTGTGGCACCCTTGCCCACCCATGCCGCACCAAGAGAAACGCCGGAAGAAAACAAAAAAGCCGCCAACGCTCGAGCGTTGGCGGCTTTTCCTATTGGGTTGTTTGGGTCAGGTGCCCCGAGCCCCTCTTAGAGACGCACCACCTGGAAGGTCTTGGCGGGAACGGTCAGCGTGACGCTGCTGCCGTCAGCCTGCACCTCGCTCTCGCGCGGCACCACATTGTTGGGCTGTTCCAGCGTGTTGGTGGCAAGCTTGTCGTCGGCGTGGAGCGAGATGACCTGCGCCTTGGCCAGGCCCTTGGCACCCTTGAAGGAGAGCACCACCTGCTGAGGCTGGTCGCCCGCGTTGGCCACCTTCACGATGAACTTCTTGCCCGGCTTGTCGTAGACGGCGCTGGCATAGAGACCGTCGGCACCCTCCACGGGCTTGCCGTTCTCGGTGAGCTGCAGCACATGGGTGCCCTTGTAGGTGCCATAGAGCATCTGCACGTACCAGTTGACCGAGCGCACACTCTTCAGGTTGTCAAACCAGATGAGGTCGGGACGCCACTGCCAGCCCTCCACATGGGCGAAGAGCGGGGCGTAGGTGCACTGCCACACCACGTCGGCATTGCGCTCCAGGCCGGTCATGAAGGCAGCCTCGGAGAGAGCCGCCTCCCAGTTGTTCTTGGCCACGGTGGGCTGGTTGTCCACGCCCTTGACATGTGAGGCGTACTCGCCGGCGAACACCTTCGGGCCCTTGCGGTCGTAGTTGTCATAGCGGCCGGCGTTCTTCAGGAACCACTCCGGCGGACAGTAGTAGTGCTCATCCACCAGGTCGACCTTCAGCTTGCGCATCTCCTGCCAGCCATAGTCGAAGTCCTTGCCGCCAGCCGTGGGGCCGGACGAGCCGCAGATCTTGATGTCGGGATACTTGGCGCGGATCTGCTCCACAAACTTAGCCAGGCGCTCGGGATACATGGGCCCCCACTGCTCGTTGCCGATGCCGATCTGCTTCAGGCCGAAGGGCTTCGGATGACCCATCTCCGCACGCAGCTTACCCCATTTTGTCGTCACGTCGCCGTTGGCAAACTCGATGAGGTCGAGGGCATCGTCGATGTAGGGCTGCAGGTCGGACACGGCCACATGGGCGTTCTTGTCGTTATCGCTGTTCTGATACTGGCAGGCCAGGCCGCAGCTCAGCACGGGCAGGGGCTCGGCACCAATCTTCTCCGATAGCAGGAAGAACTCATAGAAGCCCAGGCCATAGGTCTGGTAATAGTTGGGGTAGAGGCGGTGAGCGAACGTGTAGTTCCAGCGGTTCTCGTTGAGCGGCCGGTTCTCGGCCGGGCCCACCGTGTTCTTCCACTGGTAGCGCGTCGCAAGGTCGGTGCCCTCCACGATGCATCCGCCGGGGAAGCGGAAGATGCCCGGATGCAGGTCCTCAAGATCCTTCACGAGGTCAGCGCGCAGGCCGTTCCAGTTGTCACCGGGGAAGAGGCTCACGTGGTCGAGGTCCACACTCTCGGCGCTCTCGAGGAAGATGCGCATGAGGCCCTTCTCCACCGTCTTGGAGGACTTGAGCTGCACGGAGTATTTCTGCCACTTGTCGTTGGTGATGGTGATGCTCTTGCGGTCGATGGGCACGTCCTCGTCGTCGACAATCTCCACGCGGATCTTGGCCTCCTTGCCTTGCAACTGGTGCAGGCGGGCGTAGACCGTGAAGTCGTAGGTCATGTCTTTCTTCAGGCCCATGCCGAAGAAGCCGCGGTTCTCAAGACCCGTGGCCTTCTGGTTGTGGCCCGCGCTCTCGAGCACCACGTAGTGCGGGTTGCGGTCGAAGGCCGGCTTGAGGTCACTCACGGTGACGTTGCCGAAGGTGCCCCAGCCCATCAGTCGGTCGGGGAACTCGAAGCTCCGGTTCTCAACCATCTCCGCGTAGAGACCGCCGTCGGCTCCGAAATTGATGTCCTCGAAGAAGATGCCGTACATCGTAGACTGCACGGGTGCGCCTGGCTTGGTGTTCACCGTGAACTGGTGTTGCTGGGCGTGGGCACCCAAAGACATCATCAGCGCGGCGGCCAGGGTTGTCAGGATTTGTCGTTGTTTCATGTTAGTTATGGGTTATTGTGATTGTTGTCGTGTGGAGCCAAGACACCCGTCGGGGCATGGCGTCGGGGCAAGGACGGCGCTGCAAGGGTGGCGACCGAAGACCTTGCTTTTGCAAAGATACAAAAAATCCACCCCAAATGGAGTGGATTTCCTATTGTTTTTTGGTGCCTTCGGTCACTTTTTAGGCTTGCCCTAAAATGAGGCCGAGGCCTTTCCGCGATTTTGCCGGGAGTTGTAAGAATGTACCTTTGTATATCTGGGGATATGCCTTTGGATATCCCGGGGATATTCCTTTGGATATTAAAAGGTTGTGCCTTTAGAGTTTCTTGAAGGCCTCAAGAATCTTGTCGGCCGTATCTTTCATCTCCTCGTCGGAGAGCTTGATGTGCTTCTTGAAGTCTACATCAGCCTCGCTGTTGATGGGGAAGAGGTGGATGTGCGCATGGTTCACCTCCAGACCGAGCACCACCTGCGCCACTTTCTTGCAGGGGAAAGCGGTGCGGATGGCCTTCGCCACCTTCTTGGCGAAGATCTGGAAGGCGGCCAGGTCGTCATCGTCCATGTCGAAGATGTAGTCAACCTCCTTGCGCGGAACGACCAGCGTGTGGCCCTTCACGATGGGGTTGATGTCGAGGAACGCATAGAACTTGTCGTCCTCGGCGCACTTGTAGCTGGGTATCTCGCCAGCTGCGATCTTGCTGAAAATGGTAGCCATAGTCGTGTGCGGTTATCTGTGTGAATGATGTTTGCGATGGAGGTGGCGCCGTTTAGGCGTCGATGCTGATCTTGTCGATGCGCAACTTGATGACGCCGCTGGGAATCTTGATCTCGGCCACGTCGCCTACCTTCTTGTTGAGCAACCCTTGCGCGATGGGAGTCTTGATGGAGATCTTGCCCGACTTGAGGTCGGCCTCGTTCTCGCTGACGATGGTGTAGGTCATCTTCTTGTTGAGGGCGAGGTTGGTCATCTCCACCTTCGACATGATCTGCACGGCGTCGGTGGAGAGCCGGCTCATGTCGACAATCTTGGCTTGCGCCAGGGTCATCTTCAGGTTGTTGATGCGCTCTTCCAGGTGAGCCTGTGCCTCCTTGGCGGCGTCGTACTCAGAGTTCTCACTCAAGTCGCCCTTGTCGGCAGCCTCTGCGATGGCGGCGGAAGCCTTGGGGCGCTCAATAGCCTCCAAATGGTGGAGGTCAGCCACGAGCTTGTCGTAGCCTTCTTGTGACATATATCCCATGATGTTTACAGTTTTAGTTGTTAATAATTTCAGCGCGGATAAAACGAAAAAGAATTCCGACATCCTTGCGCATGTCGGAATTCCGTATCCTTAAAGCTTGTTTTTCAATCAATTGATGCAAAGTTAGCCATTAATTTCGATAATGCCAAACTTTTCGTTGAAAATAATTTTGGGCGGTAACTTGTAGGCCCCACCTTTTATGCCGCTTCGTTCTTGGCGGTCACTGGCCGGACATGGACAGGCCCGCCAACGCCACATTCTTCTACTTCACCTCACCCGTTGTGAAATTGATCTTGAAGCTGTCGCGGTATTCGAAGACACACTGGCCGTCCTGGAACGAGACGGGGAAGATGATGGTCTTGGTGCGTGGCAGGTCGGGGTCCATCCAGCGGTCGCCGACATAGAGATAGGTGGTCTGCTTGGTGCCTTCCACCTTGAGGATGGCGGCCGCCTGTGTGCCGAAGGCCTTGTCGTCGCCGATGTTTTCGAGGGGTGTCCAGCCTTTGCGCAGGTTCTTCGACACGCTGAGCTTGCACTGGTTGGGCGCCCACCCCGTGCAGGCCGACGAGAGCATGTAGTAGCGTCCGTCGACGCGCACCACGGCCGGAGCCTCGCGGCGCTCGCCCTTCATGAGCGGCGTGTGCTTCTTCACGCTGAGATAGTCGGCCGACAACTGGAACAGGCCCAGGTCGGTGTTCTCGTTGGTGGTGGAGATGAAGTAGGCCGTGCCGTTGTCGTCGACAAACACGTTGCAGTCGCGGCTCTTCACACCCAGCGGACGTCCGCTCCATTGCAGGCGGTAGGGACCCGTGATGCGGTCGGCCACGAAGCAGGCTGCCTCGGAGGCACCATAGTTGCTGCTCTCCCAGTGGCACCAGACGACATACTTGCCCGTCTTCTTGTTGTGCAGGATCTTGGCGCGCTCGATGAAGCGCGATGCACCCAGCTCGGGGGTGGTCTTGCCATTCTCGATGATCTTGCCCATGAAGCGCCAGTGTTGCAGGTCCTCGCTGGCGTAGAGGTTGACGTCGGGATTCCATGAGTTGGAGCGGTCCTCGCCCACCATGTACCATGTGTTGCCTTCGCGGAGGAAGCCGGGGGCGTGGGCCTGCACCACGTTACCGTCGGTGTCGTGCCACAGGGTGCCGTTGGTGACGGTAGTCCAGCCGTCGGCCATCATGCCCAGCGTGTAGGCCATGAAGGCCAGGATCATTGTCAAGCGTAATCTCATGTTTTCTTAATCTTTTGTAGTGGTAATTGATAGGACGCACCTGATGGGGGGCTGTTGGGTCATCAGATCAATACATGATGCCCAGCCAGCGCAAGATGTCGTTGAGGTTGGCCACCACCATGAGCAATATCAGGATGGTGATGCCCACATACTCGGCACGCACCATGAACTTCTCCGATGGTTTGCGTCGCGTGATGATCTCATAGAGCAAGAAGAGCACGTGTCCGCCGTCGAGAGCCGGGATGGGCAGGATGTTCATGAATGCCAGGATGATGCTCAGGAAGGCTGTCATCTTCCAGAACATGTACCAGTCCCAGGTGTCGGGGAAAAGGCTGCCGATGGACCCGAAGCCGCCCAGCGACTTGGCGCCGTCGGCCGTGAAGACATACTGCATGTCGCTGACGTAGCCGGCCAGCACGTCCCAGCCATACTTCACGCCTGCAGGGAAGCTTTCGAAAAAGCCATAGTCGACGTGTGTGACGTGGTCCTTGTAGAGGCCCATGGCGCTCGGGATGGTGAAGCCCATCATCAGGTCGGGCGTCAGGGTGGTGCGCAGGGTGTCGTGCTTGCCGGTCCCTGCCTTGGCCACCACAAGGCCTATGGTGCGCAGGCGGAGGCTGTCCTTGTGGGTCTTTGCCGCTGTCAGCTCGTCGCCGATGCGCCCTATCTCCTCCGTGAACTCATTGTAGGAGTCGATGGCCTTGCCGTTGACGGCCAGCAGGGTGTCGCCCTTGCCCAGGCCGAGCGCCCAGGCCGGTGAGGCCACCATGCGACTGTCGTCGCCGGCTACAGGCAACTCCTTGCACACGGAGTCGATGACTGCCGGGATAAACGGGCGAAGGAATTGTGGGGTCACCTTCAGCATGTTGAGCAGGTTGAGGTCGCCCGGCAGGTTGATGCGCACGGGCTTGCCGTCACGGATGACGTCACAATAGCGCGCCTCGGAAAGGTCGCGGTAGACATCGACGTTGAAGTCCTTGAACGGGCGGATGTCGGTGCCCACGAGGATGTCGTGGTCGCGGAAACCATACTGCTTGGCCTCGGTGTTGAACTTCATGCCCAGTGACATGTCGGCCACCTTGACATAGCTCTCGCCCCAGTGGAACATAATCATCGAGTAGATGAAGAGTGCCAGCAGGAAGTTGACGGTCACACCGCCAATCATGATGATGAGCCGCTGCCATGCGGGCTTGCTGCGAAACTCCCACGGTTGCACGGGTTGCTTCATCTGCTCGGTGTCGAAACTCTCGTCGACCATGCCGGCAATCTTGCAGTAGCCGCCCAGGGGCAGCCATCCCATGCCATACTCCGTCGAGCCGTTCTTGGGCTTGAAGCTGAAGAGCTTGCCACCCCACTTGCCCACGGAGATGTCGAAGAAGATGAAGAACTTTTCCACCCTGACACCGAAGAGCTTGGAGGCCAGCATGTGGCCGCCCTCATGCAGGAAGACAAGCAGGGAGATGGAGAGGATGAACTGAAGGAGTTTTATGAGGAATACTTCCATTTCAAATGATGTGCTATGCGATTAAAAAAATAAAAGGTTGTGATGCGGTATGGATGAGCATGCGCTGAGGCGCTCAGAGAAGTGAGGCCGCCACCTGCCGTGCCTCACGGTCGGTGCTGAGGTAGACGTCAAGGCTGGTGCTGGCGTCGAAGGGCACGCGGCTCATGGTCTTGCTGATGATGTCGGCCATGCCGAGAAACGAGCATTGGCCCTTGCGGAAGGCGGCGTTGGCCACCTCGTTGGCGGCATTGAGCACGCAGGGCACGTTGCCACCCTGGTGGATGGCGTCGTAAGCCAGTTGCAGACAGGGGAACTTCTCCACGTCGGGCTCGAAGAACTCCAGCTTCTGCGTCTTGAAGAGATCCAGCCGCTCGCCGTTGAGATCCAGCCGCTCGGGGAACGAGAAGGCGTACTGGATGGGTAGCCTCATGTCGGGCACACCCAACTGCGCCTTGACGGCGCCGTCCTTGAACTGCACGCCACTGTGGACCACCGACTGGGGGTGGATGAGCACCTGGATGCGGTCGGCAGGCACGCCAAAGAGCCACTTGGCCTCCATGACCTCGAAGCCCTTGTTCATGAGCGATGCCGAGTCGATGGTGATCTTGGCGCCCATGTCCCATGTGGGGTGGCGGAGGGCGTCGGCCGCCGTGACGTGGCGAAGCCGTTCATGGTCGAACAGGCGGAACGGACCGCCCGAGCAGGTGAGCAGGATCTTGTCGACCTCATTCATGTCCTCGCCCACCAAGCTCTGGAAGATGGCGGAATGCTCGGAGTCGACGGGCAACAGGTCCACATGGTTCTCGCTCACCAACTTGAGGATGAGCTCACCGGCCACGACGAGTGTCTCCTTGTTGGCCAGGCAGATCTTCTTGTGGGCCTTGATGGCGTGGATGGTGGGCTCGAGACCGGCGAAGCCCACCATGGAGGCGAGCACCATGTCGACGGGCGAAGCCTCGACCACCTCGTTGAGCGCCTCCTTGCCCGCGTAGACCTTGATGTCGGGACGGTCGGCGAGGAGCGCTTGCAGCGCTTCGTAGTGGGCGTCGTTGGCGATGACCACGGCGGCGGGGTTGAAGCGGTGGGCCTGTTGGGCCAGCTTCTCCACGCTGTTGTTGGCCGTCAGGCAGTACACTTCATAGCGGTCGGGGTGCTGACTGATGACGTCGAGCGCCTGGGTGCCGATGGAACCGGTGCTGCCCAAGACGCATATTTGCTGTTTCTTCATTTCGGAAAAATGGAATGGTGGGTCGTGCGGACCCAAGTCGTCTACTATAATGTTAAGGCCGATCCCTCTTGGCGATGAGGCAAGGCCCTCTCGTGGTCGGTGATGTCACGGCGGGTCAGAGGTCCAGCAGGCCCTCGGGTATGGTCATGGTGAGGGTCTGCGCCTGCCGGTCCACGTCGTGTATGAGGTCATCACTGGCCGGGATGAGCACGTCGCCCTGTGGCGTGGCCAGCGTGAAGAGCACGTTGATGGTGCTGTCGTCCACATGCTGGATGGTTCCCGCCACCTTGCCCGATGCCTCGTTGATGACCTTGAAGCCGATGATCTCCGCCCATGACGCTCCGCCGTCCTCCTCTTGCGCCAAGGCTCGGGGGAAGAACACGTCGCATCCCGTCAGTTCGCGGGCGCGCTCCTCGGTGTCGATGTCGCAAAGCTTCAGCAGGCAAATCTCATTGGAGCGGAAGCGATACTCCTCGATGAAGAACGGCACCAGGATGCCGTCGATGTCGAGAATGAGGTAATCGGCGTCCACGCGGTCGAAGATGTCATCGTCGAACTGGAACGACAACTCTCCCCTCACGCCGTGGGGCTTGCCCAGGCGGCCTATGCGGTACACATCCTCTTGCTTGATCATGGTTGTCGCGATGGGTGATTAGTCGTTCACACGTTGTATCTTGGCGCCCAGCTTGTTGAGGCGTCGCTCGATGTCCTGGTATCCCCGGTCGATCTGTGCGATGTTGGCGATGCGGCTGGTGCCGCGTGCGCTCATGGCCGCGATGAGCAGGGCGATGCCGGCACGTATGTCGGGCGAAGTCATGTTGCCTGCGCGCAACTGGATGCGGTGGTCTTGTCCCACCACCACGGCACGGTGCGGGTCGCACAGGATGATCTGCGCGCCCATGTCGATGAGCTTGTCGACAAAGAAGAGGCGGCTCTCAAACATCTTCTGGTGGATGAGCACCGATCCGCGCGCCTGTGTGGCCACGACGAGCAGCACGGAGAGCAGGTCGGGTGTCAGTCCGGGCCATGGCGCGTCGGCCAGGGTCATGATGGTGCCGTCGATGAACGACTGCACCTGGTAGTGGCTGTGGTGCGGGATGACAAGGTCGTCGCCCTCCACCTTGATGCGTACGCCCAGCCTGCGGAAGGCGTCGGGGATGATACCGAGGTCTCTCACCGACACATCCTTGATGCGGATGCCGTCGCCCACCATGGCCGCCATGCCGATGAATGATCCCACCTCGATCATGTCGGGCAGCACGCGGTGGCTGGCCCCGTGTAGTTTCTCCACTCCGACGATGGTGATGAGGTTGCTGGCGATGCCGCTGATGTTGGCGCCCATGTGGTTGAGCAGGTGGCACAGTTGCTGTATGTAGGGTTCGCAGGCGGCATGGTAGATGGTGGTGGTGCCCTTGGCGAAGACGGAGGCCATGATGATGTTGGCCGTTCCGGTCACCGAGGCCTCGTCGAGCAACATATAGGTGCCTTTCAGTTGCTTGGCGTGTATCTGGTAGACGTTGCGCTCCTCATCGTGCACAAACTGGGCCCCCAGGTTCTTGAAACCAAGGAAGTGGGTGTCGAGCCGACGGCGCCCGATCTTGTCGCCGCCCGGCTGTGCCACGGTGGCCTGGCCGAAGCGGCCGAGCAACGGGCCGATCATGAGCACCGAGCCGCGCAACGACGCGCATTTGCGCACAAACTCGAGGCTGTCCAGGTAGTCGAGATTGATCTCGTCGGCCTGGAACGTGTAGTCGCCCTCTCCGTTGCGTGTCACCTTCACCCCCATGTCCGCAAGCAACTTGATGAGGTTGTTCACGTCGAGGATGTCGGGTATGTTCTTGATCCTCACGGGGTCGGGCGTAAGCAATGTGGCGCAGATCACCTGCAACGCCTCGTTCTTCGCACCTTGCGGTGTGATTTCTCCGCTGAGCGGATGTCCGCCTTCGATGATGAATGACTCCATACGCTTGCTTATTTTCTTTTGCGTTTCTTTTCCGTGTCTTTGATGTCGACCTTGGCAAACTTGAAGTTGGCGAGGTCCAGTTGGATCTTGCCGTCAGTGTAGCGTGCCAGGTCGTCGGCCACCTTCTCGTCGTCGGCGTATCCGTGGCTCCACAGTGTGAGGTCGCGCTTCATCTGGTTGGCCGTGAGGCACACCAGGTCGTCGCGCTCCTTGCCGGGCTCCATGGTCTTGAGCTTGTCGAAGAGCTTGAAGATGTACCGTCCGTAGTGGCGCACACGGATATTGTCCGTGGGATACTTCATAGGCTCGGGCTTGGTCTGCATGGATCGTGCCTCGCTGATGTCGTAGGGCCAGTCGATGTCGAGCTTGAAGTCGCTCATCAGCGCCAGGTGGTCCCATAGCTTCTGCTTGTAGTTGGCGTTGTTGCGGTTTTGCGGTGCCATGCGGTCCATGGTGGCGACGATGGTGGCGGCGCACCGCTGCCGTTCCTCCTTGGTGGGCAGGGTCACGCAGTAGTCTACCATGTTCTGTATCTCACGCCCATATTCTGGCAAGATGAGTTTCTCGCGCTGGGTGTTGTAGTCCAATCCGTTGATGTTCATGTGTTTTGTTGAGGGTTGTTAAGGGGTATGTCGCGGGGAGGCTCAGAGCAACTTGCGCGGCAGCTTGGCCACGAAGTCCTTGAGGTAGAAGGGCACAAAGTAGGCCACGTCCTCATATCGCTCCTCGGCCATGCACCGTTCGGCGAGCGGCAGCATGTTCTTGGCGAGCGGCTCAATGTCGCTGATGAAGTGAGCGTTGGGATGGTCGATCACATCCTGGCACTTCTTGGCTCCGTTGCCGAAGAAGTAGACGGGGTGCTGGTCGAGATATTCCTTGTAGGTGTCGGGCTCCACCACGTCGGCGTGGATGGGTCGCACCTCATGCAAGGAACGGTCGAAGAGTTGTGCGTAGACCTCCATGCGGCGGGCGTCGAGCATGGGACAGAGCAGCGCGTCGTCATCTGTCACCAGCTCTTGCAGCAGCACTGGCACGCAGAGCAGCTCGAGCGTGGGCACGGCCAGAAGCTTGATACTTCTTCCGTAGCAGATGCCCTTGGCCATCGACACGCCGATGCGCAGGCCCGTATAGGAACCGGGGCCGCAACTCACGGCCACGGCATCAAGGGGGATGGCGTGGTTGTCGATGAACGAGAGCGCTTCGTCGACAAAGGCGCCGAGGCGTTCGGCATGGTTGGGGCCGCTGTGGTCTTCCTTGTCAAAGATGCACGCGCCGTCATGGCTGACGGCCACTGAGCACACGTTGGTGCTCGTTTCAATGTTCAAGATGCACGACATAGTTTTGAAAATTCTATCTAAATAAAGTGCAAATTTACGCTTTTTTCCACGATTTCTTAGTACATTTGCAGAAATTTAACGCGAAAGAAGCATGATACAATCAATGACAGGTTACGGCAAGTCGGTCGTGGCCTACAAGGACAAGAAAATTAATGTTGAGATTAAATCATTGAACAGCAAGGCTCTCGACCTCTCCACGCGCATCGCGCCGCTCTATCGGGAGAAGGAGATGGAGATCCGGCAACTCATTGCTCGCTCGCTGACAAGGGGTAAGGTTGACTTTGCCATTTGGGTGGAGAAGGATACCCTTGTTGACGCCACACCGGTCAATGCGGCCCTTGTGGAGAATTATTACCATCAGCTGAAGACCATCACCGATGGCGCAGGCATTCCCGAGCCGGCCGACTGGCTCACCACGCTCATGCGCATGCCCGATGTGCTCACCAAGACTGAGGTGGAGAAGCTCGACGACGACGAGTGGCAGGCTGTGCTCCAGGCTGTCCACACCGCCATCGACGCCCTCATGGCCTTCCGCCGCCAAGAGGGTGCGGCGCTTGAGCGCAAGTTTCATGAGAAAGTGGACAACATCGAGCGACTGCTCCATGAGATAGAGCCTTACGAGAAGAGTCGTGTGGCGAAGATCAAGGAGACCATCGTCAAGGGGCTCGAGATGATACCCGGGGTGGACTATGACAAGAACCGGCTGGAGCAAGAGCTCATCTACTATATTGAGAAACTTGACATCAGCGAGGAGAAGCAGCGCCTTGCCAACCACCTGAAATATTTCCGTGAGACCATGGCCGAAGACCAGCCCAACGGCAAGAAGTTGGGCTTCATCGCGCAGGAGATGGGCCGTGAGATCAACACCACCGGTTCGAAGAGCAACCAGGCGGAGATGCAGAACATCGTGGTCAAGATGAAAGACGAACTGGAACAGATCAAGGAGCAGGTGCTCAATGCGCTCTAATCCTATGGGCAGGCCCTTTGTGAGGAGCCTGCCTTTTGTTTTTCCCACCTTTTTATTATATGATTATGGCAGACAACAACAATATCTCCAACACCCCATCCGCCGCGCCCGCTCAGCAAGGCGAAGGACGGCTGCTCATCTTCTCGGCGCCGTCGGGCAGTGGCAAGAGCACCATCGTGAAGTGGCTCATGGAGCAACATCCCGAGTTGCGGCTGGCCTTCTCGGTGAGCGCCACCACACGTGCGCCGCGCGGCACAGAGCGCAATGGCGTGGAATACCTGTTTCTCTCGGAGCAGGAGTTTCGCGCGAAGATCGCTGCGGGCGAGTTCCTGGAGCACGAAGAGGTCTATCCCGGCCGATTCTATGGCACGCTGAAGGAACAAGTCGAGACCCAGTGTCGCAAGGGCGAGAACGTGGTCTTCGACGTTGATGTGAAGGGCGGTTGCAACATCAAGCAGTTTTATGGTGACCGCGCCCTCAGTGTCTTCATCCAGCCACCGTCGGTCGAGGAGCTGCGGCGCCGTCTCGTGGGGCGTGCCACCGACGCGCCAGAGGTCATCGAGCAACGCCTGGCCAAGGCTTCCTATGAGCTGACGTTCGCGCCGCGCTTCGACCATATCGTGGTCAACGACGACCTGGCCACCGCTGAGGCTGAGGCCTATCGTCTGGTGAGTGACTTCCTGAAGCGCTGACCGTCATGGCTGGGCTGATACCGACAGGCATCTTCGGTGGGTCGTTCAATCCCATCCACCTGGGCCACATAGGCCTGGCGCGCGACATCCTGCGCCTCACTGACCTCAGTGAGGTGTGGTTTCTCGTGTCGCCCCTCAACCCCTTCAAGCGAGCGGCTGGCGACCTGCTCGACGACCGCCTGCGTTTCGACATGGCTCGTCAAGCCCTTGTCGACGAGCCTGGTTTGGTGGCGTCTGATTATGAGTTTGCCCTGCCCAGGCCATCCTACACGTGGCAGACGCTGGCCCATCTGCGCGAAGACTATCCCGCCCGCCGGTTCACGCTCATCATCGGAGCCGACAACTGGTTGTCGTTCAGTCGCTGGGCCCATCCCGATGACATCTTGCGCCATCATCCCATCATCGTCTATCCGCGAGAGGGTTGCCCCATCGACCGCGGCTCGCTGCCGCCCGGTGTCACCCTTGTCGACACGGGCCTCTATCCTGTCAGCAGCACGGCCGTCCGCCGGCGCGTGGCGCTTGGCCAGCCTGTCGACGGCCTTGTGCCGCCGTCGATTATTCCCATGGTCGAGCGCTACTATGACAGGGGCGCGCCCTCTGGCGAGTGAGCTCTGACAACATCAACCAAACTTTTGCATCATTATGCGCAGTCGGTATGAGCCCCATAAAAATCACGACAAAACGAAGTGTGCGCCACATTTGGAAAAAGGCAAAAGCGCCAGCCCCCATTCTTGGGAACTGGCGCTTTTGTTGATGCCGTCGGTTGGCGCTTATTTGCAGCAACTCTTCTTCTCGTTGAGCTTCAGCAGGCTCTTGTATTCTTTCTTGGTGATGCGCATGAATGAGCCGTGCTGCGGTCCGGTGACACCCTCGATGTCGACGGGGTCGTGGAAATTGCGCAGGTTCTCGTCGGCCTTGCAGATGCGATAGTGCTTGGGATTGTCGCTGTACTGGATGTAGGCCACGCGCCACGTCTTGTCACCGATGAGCTGGAAGGCGCTGGATCCCTCACAGTTCTTGCGGCCCTCGAAGCTCACGTAGTCGTGTTCCACGGGCTCACCCCAACCGTAGGTCAGGTGGTCCGACACGGCTGTGTAGATGCCCGGCTTGCCGCCCTCCTTCTTGATGAGCATGTGATATTTGCCATCGGCCAGCAGGTTGATGTCGGCGTCGATGGTGGCATAGCCCCAGTCGAAGAGCAGGCGTGGCGTGGTGAGGCGTGTGAAGTCTTTCGAGGCGTGGCTGTAGTACATGCGGTCATACTTCTCCTCGGCGCGGTTGAGCATCGAGTAGTAGATCATGTAGCCTCCGCGCTCACCGTCGGGCCACACATAGTCGGGGTCCCAGAAGATCTGCGGAGCCCACACGCGGTTGATGGTTGACCAATCCTTGTAGGGGCTCTTGGCGGTCGCCCCGTCGCAGAAGATGGACATACCCTTGCGGAAGTCGAACGTTACCGACTGCCAGTCGACGAGGTTCTTGGAACGCAGCAGGTCGATGCCGTAGTTGTCCCACTTGTGGCTCTTGGCCACACACATGTCGGTGGTCACCATGACATAGCCCTTCTTGTTCCAGGCGCGCGTGATGTAGGCGTCGCGTGTGCCACCCTCGATGCGCGCGTGCTCCTTGGGATCGAAGATAGGCTTTCCCTCGAGGATGTCCTGATAGTGATAACCGTCGCGGCTCACGGCATAGGCTGTCCACTCACCGCGGTCGCTCATGTGGCAATAGAGATAGCCGTAGTCGCCCTTCACCGGATTTTGTGCGTGGGCGGAAAAGGTTGTTGCAGCAAGCAGGGCTGCAAGGATTATTTTTTTCATGTGGGTAGATTTTTGTTTACGCAAAGATAGGCATTTTATTTCTGATTGTCACAATTCTTCGCGTAAAAAACATGCTGTTTTCGTATTTATTATAAAAAATAGGTAATTAGTTTTAATCTTAACGACGCTTATGAATAAGTTATTTACGACGCTTGCGCTGTTGTTTCTCGGTGTGGCCTCACTGTGGGCTGCCGAGGGTGACAGCACTGTGGTGACCTTCGACTTCACCACGACAGCCAGTACCGACGGCGCCTACACAGGCAGCCTGAAGAATGGTGCGCGCCTGACCACCTTTGCCGGGCGGCCCGTGTTGGCGCTGGGCGACGACGGAGGCTACTTCGAGCTTGACCGGGCTTTCGGCCAAGCGCTGCGAAGCCTCAAGACGTTCTCCATCACCACCGACGTGTTTATCCCCGAGACGACAGACACCACCCGCAACGGCAACTTCATCTGGTGCTTCGCCAACTCGTCGACGACGGGCTACCTGTTCTACAGTGCCAAGGGCCAGCGCTACGCCATCTCCAAGACCACCTACACCGGTGAGGAGAAGGTGCCGGTGCGCGCCACCATGATGCCCAAGCTCGGGCGGTGGTTCAACGTGGCCGTCATCATGCGCCCCAACGGCCGTCTCTATGTCAACATCAATGGCTCGAGTGCCGCCGCGGCCAAGGTGTCGACGACGCCCGCCGACCTCAACGAGCTGGTGCAGAACTATCTCGGCCGGAGCTGCTACAGCGGTGACGCGCCGCTGAAGGGTGCCATGTACCACAACTTCAAGCTGTGGAACTATGACATCATGTCGTCAGAGCTGAAGGATATCAGAACAGATGCCGAGCGAACCGCCATGAACGCCTACATCGACTCAGTGGCCCAGGCCCGCAAGGACTCGCTCCAGCAGATTGAGGACGAGAAGACACTGGCCACCTTCACCATGGGTGACCTGCACCATCTCATGGACAACGTGGACCTGCCGTCCACCTTCCAGGGTGGAACGGTGGAGTGGACCACCAGCGACGCCAGCGTCATCACGTCCGACGGCATCATCACACGTCCGCCCTTCGGAGCCCAGGAGGCGACCGCCACGCTGACGGCCCACCTCTCGCTGCGCAACGCCCGTGTCGAGAAGCGGTTTGAGGTGTCGGTCATGCCCAACCTTTCTGAGGAGGAGAGCCTGGCCTATGACCTCGAGAACCTGACGCTGAGCAACAAGCGCAACAATCTTTACGACCAACTGGTGCTTCCTACCGTGGGACGCCTGGGCTCGGTCATCACCTGGAAGTCGGGCGACACCGAGTGGCTGTCTGACAACGGGCGCGTGCTGAAAGCGTCGGAGACGGAGAAGCATCATGTGACGCTCACCGCCACCCTGTTCCGCGGACAGCTTCGACAGACGAAGACGTTCGATGTATACATCCATCAGCAGGAGCCCTATAAGAACTATCTCTTTGTCTATTTCCCCAGCAACGATAACGAGAACCTCTACTACGCCATCTCTGAGGACGGCTACAACTACACACCGCTCAACAATGGACGGGCGTTCCTCAAGGCTGACACCACCACGGTCATGGGCGGCCTGCGCGACCCCCACATCCTGCGGGGTGAGGACGGGTGGTTCTACATGGCCGTCACCGACATGAAGTGCGCGCTCGGCTGGAGCAGCAACCGCGGCCTCGTCCTGATGAAGTCGAAGGACCTCATCCATTGGACCCACCACACCGTACACTTCCCGACGAAGTATGCCGGCACATCGTTTGCCAACGTCACACGCGTCTGGGCGCCCGAGACCATCTGGGACCCGAAGGCCAAGAAGTACATGGTCTACTTCTCCCTGCTCACCAACGACGGCACCATCCGCTACGACAAGGACTACTACTGCTATGCCAACGCCGACTTCAGCGACCTGGAGGGTGAGCCCACCTATCTCTACGACCGCGGATCGGCCACCATCGACATGGACATCGTCTACAATGAGACCGACTCGCTCTATCATGGCTTCTTCAAGAACGAGGGCCAGGGCGGCATCTGCCAGGTCACCGCACGCACGCTCACCGCTCCCGAAGGCGCACCCCTCGGGAGCCAATGGTCGGCACCGTCGGCCACGCTCCAGCAGACCACCGAGGCTGTGGAGGGCGCAGGCGTGTTTAAGCTCATCAACAAGGACAGTTGGGTGCTGATGTACGACTGCTACACGGCAGGCCACTACCAGTTCTGCTCCAGCTCGGACCTCAACACATTCAAGTTTGTGCAGAACACCGCCACGTCGGGTGCCTTCACGCCTCGCCATGGCACGGTCATCCCCATCACTGCCGAGGAGACGGAGGCCCTGCTCGCCGCTTTCTCGCCCGAGAAGGCCGCCACGTTGGCCCTTCAGGGTGCCAATGATGTGAATGTGAAGCAGGAGAACGTGTCGATCACGGCCACATCGGCCTTCATCCCCGTGGAGCAGGGCACTGACCTGAGCCACTACGATCCCCAGTTGGAGGTGAGCCTCGGCGCCACCGTCACGCCCCAGGGACCGCAGGACTTCACCAAGGGCGCGGTGAACTACACCGTGAGCCATGGCGCGGCATCGAAGACCTATGCTGTGACTGTCGAGGCCGACGGCAACCCCATCCTGCCAGGCTTCCACGCCGATCCGGAGGTGCTGGCCTCACGCAAGACCGGGCGGTTCTATGTCTATCCCACCACTGACGGTTACGCCAGTTGGGGCGGTTCCTATTTTGATGTGTTCTCCAGTCCCGACCTGGTGCACTTCACCAATGAGGGCACCATCCTCAACCTCAAGAGCGGCGGCGATGTGGCATGGGCCACGGGCAACGCCTGGGCGCCGTGCATCGAGGAGAAATGGATGGATGGCAAGTGGAAATACTTTTTCTACTTCAGCGGACAAAACCCGAGCTTGAACAAGAAGACCCTGGGCGTGGCCGTGGCCGACAATCCCACAGGTCCCTTCAAGGCTGCCGCCAAGCCCATCGTGTCGGCCACCAGCGGCGGACAGATGATTGACTCGGACGTCTTCACCGACCCCGAGTCGGGACAGACCTATTTCTACTATGGCAACGGACAGATGCACTACCGCCTGCTGGCCGACGACATGATGTCGACCGTGGGCAATGAGTACACGATCACACCCAGTGGCGGAACGCTCCAAAACTATGCTTACCGTGAGGGCACCTACGTGTTCTATCGCAACGGCATCTACTATTTCCTCTGGAGTGTCGACGACACGGGCTCGCCCAACTATCATGTGGCCTACGGCACCGCCAAGTCGCCCACAGGCCCGATTGAGGTGGCGGCCGATCCCATCGTCCTCATCCAGGACCCGTCGAAGGAGATCTATGGCCCCGCGCACAACTCAGTGGTCAACGTGCCCGGCACCGATGACTGGTACATCGTCTACCACCGCATCAACAAGCACTATCTCAACAACAGCCCCGGCGTCCACCGCGAGGTGTGTGTTGACAAGTTGACCTTCGACGACCGCGGACGCATCAACCGCGTGACGCCGACGCGTGAAGGCATCGCCCCCGTCGACAACAGCAAGCTCATCGAGGACGCCACGGCCATCGCCCTGCCTGAGGACGGCATGACAGCTGGCGGCACGGCCAAGGTCGTCGGCGTGACCTATTACAGCGTGGACGGCACTTGCCTTGGCGCGACCGCACCGCAGGCCCACGGCATCTACGTGCGCAAGGAGACGCGGGCCGACGGCTCCACGCGTAGCCTGAAGATCGTGAGATAAGTCAGGCACTTACGGGGTCATCCCCATGAGACGGCATACAAAAAAACGAGCTCCTGTTCCTTGACCAGTGGTCGGGTGAACAGGAGCTCGTTGCGTTAGGGAGGACCTTATTGCTCTTCCATGAAGCCGCCGTTCTGCTTGACGAAGCGGATGAGCCGGTCGAAGACGGGACTCCGCTGGAGCGTGCCGACGTTGCCCGTGAGGATGAGCTGCTTGCGCGCCCGGGTGAGGGCCACGTTGAGCTTGCGGTCGATGACGTGTCCCTCCTCGACGAACGAGTTGGCCGTCAGGAAGTCGAGCTGGTAACGCTGCTGGATGGTGAACGAATAGATGATGACGTCGCGTTGCGACCCTTGGTATCGCTCTACGGTGTCGATGCTGATGTCGGCCAGCTCGGGCATGCCGAGACGCTCTATCTCCTTGCGTATCATGGCTATCTGGTTGCGGTATGGCACGATGACCCCCACGGTCTTGGTGGCGTCGAACCGGTCGCCGTAGAAGTGGCGTGTGCGCCTGAGCACGTCGGCCACGATGCGGGCCTCGTCGGTGTTGACCTTGTCGGAGATGTCGGGGCGGCGGCAGTCGGCAGAGGCGATGAACAGCAATCGATGCTCCGCGAGCGCTTGGTCGAGCCAGTCGCCTGCCGTGGGCGTATAGTCCAATGAGGCCTCGCGCTGGTGGGCGAGGGGCACGGGACGCAGATGCTCGGTGAAATAGAACTCATGGTTGGGAAACTCCGCTATCGCCGGGTGCATGCGTCCCTGGCGGGAGAGCACGCCCGTGAAGTCGGTGCGGTGGTTTGTCTGCTCGATGCGGATGAGCCGTTCGAAGAGCGAGTTGCGGCAGTCGGTGAGGCCGATGGCGTTGAGCTGCGGGTCGTCGACGACCGACAGGGCCGAGTCTTGCTGCACCACGGCCGGCAGCTGCTTGTAGTCGCCGATGAGGATAAACTTCTCAGGTTGGGTCAGCAGCCCCACGATGCCCGGTTCCAGAATCTGGCTGGCCTCGTCGACGATGGCCAGGTCGAAGTGCTTCAGGGTGAAGAGGTAGCTGCGGTTGAGCAGGGTCGACGTAGTGCCGACGATGACCTGTGTGTCGAGGATTTTCCCCTTGATTTCCGCCAACTTGCCATATTGCTCCAGGGCATGGTCGAGCAAGTGGTCGCGGTAGCGCCGGTCGCAGGTGTACTCATTGCCGATGCGCAGGAAGTCGATGCCGTTGTCGCAGAGCATGCCGCATATCTCGTCCACGGCACGGTTGGTGTAGGCCATGAGCAGCACGTTCTTGCGCTGTCCGCCCGGTGTCCCGGCATCTTGGTCACCACAGGCAGGTGCGATGGTCTCCCTGACGAGGTATTGCAGCGCCATGCTCGTCTTGCCTGTCCCCGGCGGTCCGACGAGCAGGAAGTAGTCATTGGCTTGCATGGCTCGCAGGATGATGCCGTCGTAGGCCGGGTTGTAGCTTCGGCTCAGTTCAATGGTCTTGTCGCCTTGTGGCGCGCGTTGCCCGAGCAGCAGCTGGCGCTTCTCGGCAGGGCCGCTGATGAGCTGCTGCAGGCTCCGCAGGGCTGCCGTGGCGTTGCCTCCGGCGCCGGCATGCTCAATGCACCACAGCACCCGTTGCTCGCCTGTGGTGTTGCGCCGGCCCGCCGCTTCGAAGATGTCAGGGTTTTGCTGCCCGTCGCTCAGGTGCACCGTCACCTGGTCGGAGCGTATCTCGGTGAGCGCCGCACGGAAGAGCAAGGCTCGCCTGACATCAGGCTGGGTGCCCTCGAGATAAGGATAAAGATAAACCGCATCGCCCAGGCGGAAGTTGGGCAGGAAGTCTTCGCCCTGGTCAGGCACGTTGAGGGTGATGGTGTCGTAGCCGTTGTAGGTAGACGACCGTTGCTTGTCGGTGATGCGCAGGTCGGTGTAGATGTTGCCCGTCTCCTTCTTCTCGGTGATGGGCATGTTCCAGAGGTCGGCGGTGGCGTTGCCCGTGCCCTCGACGACACCCAGTCGGCTGGCCAGTTGCTCGCGATAGACGAAGTCGGCCATGCGGCAGAAGTAGCTGTGCGTGAGAGGGTCCATGTCGTGCAAGGGCGTGGTGACGGCACACAGTTGCGGATAGAGCCATTTGTTCCACAGGTTCTCGTTGACGGGCTGGGTGCGCAGCGCAAGGGGCTGCAGCCAGCCGATGACCGTGGCGAAACCACCGTTGCGGCCCATGCTGACCTCCATTGCCACAATCTGGTTGCGCAGGTTGATGGCCTCGTCGATGAGCTTGCGGTAGTAGGTGGCCCGTGGCAGGCCAGCGGGCATGGCATATTTGGAGTAGAGCAACCGTCCGTCGATGCTGTTGTAGGGCAGTGAGAAGTTGCGGCTCAGACACTCGTAGTAGAGCAGCAACTGCACGTAGTGTTGCTCGGTGAGCATGCTGCCGTGTGTCATGGGGTTGCCGCGGTCGATGGCGTAGTTCTTGCCCGACTTCTGCTCGACCAGCAACCGCAGGTCGGTCGTCATGAGGTCTATGCGTCCCTGCAGTCCCATCTGCTCGCAGACGAAGCTCGGCTCAAGGATGGCCTTGTGCCGGTCGTATGCCGACCGGAAAAGCATGTCGACCGCCTGGCTGATGTTTCTCACCTGTGTTTGTGCCTCTTGGTGGAAGGGCTCGCGCTGGTTGAGGTCCTGGCAGGTGCAGTATTCGAGGGCCTTCTCGCGGAAGTTGGTCTTGAAGGTCTCACGCCAGTCGTAACCGTCGCCCCGGTTGATGATGTCATCGAGGGCGCTTCCCGCGAAGTTTCCGATGAGGATGGCTTGTGAGTTGGCCTGTGGCTTCAGCCGGTTGATGGTGTAGACGAGTGGTGAGTGGCCGTAGGGCGTGAAGCAAGCCGCCAGCGAACTGATGTCGATGAGGAAGTCGGGCTCCACGATGACTTGTCGCGCCTGACACAAGTCGCTGCCGGGCTCAGTTGTCACGTCGATGAGGTTGACCTGCGTTCCCTCGTGCAGCAGGTTGCGCAAGTCGTCATGCTTGTCCATGCTGCAATCCACGCGTAGCGTCTGCTCGCCGGTGCCTTGCGCCATCTCCACGGTGACGATGCCGTCAGTCACCTTGCGCACCACACCCCTCACGCAGCGGTAGTCGAGTCGTTGCCTTGTGCCTTGTGGCCGGCGTGTCATGGGAATCTTGCCGATGAGCTCTGCGGGCAGGTCGGTGTCGAACACCTTGGAGATGAAGACAGCCAGCGCGCGGCAGTCTTGCAGCAACTCCTCGCGGGCGAGTGGCTCCGCGCTGTTGGAGTCGTGGCGCATCTTTTGGATATCGAAATAGTCGGCCGGGCCGATGTGCCGTTGCTTGCAGAGCACGTCGACCTTGGAGAAGAGCGAGCCGATGGCTTCGGTGGTGCCAGCCAGTCCGGCTGCACAGGTGAGCACCAGTGTCTCGTGCATCAGCTTGTTGAGCGTGGCGGGAGCCGCATCGTTGGCGCAGGCGATATAGGCCACACGATGGAACAGCTCGGCGGCGGTGATGTTGGAAGTCATGGCGGGTGGGGGTTAAGGTTGCTGTTGGTCCAGTTGTGCCTTCTCCCACTCGATGAGGCGGCGCTTCAAGTCGCGTCCCCAGTGATACTCGCCATAGGTGCCGTCGCTGTGTATCACGCGGTGGCAGGGCACAAGCATGGCGATGGGGTTTTGCGCGATGGCGGTGGCCACGGCACGCACGGCCTTGGGCTCGCCGATGGCTTCGGCCACCTGCTGGTAGGAGCGTGTCTGGCCGAAGGGTATCTGCCTCAAAGCCTGCCACACGCGTATCTGGAAGGCAGTGCCCCGGAGATCGAGCCGCAGGGGGTGGTCGTAGTGCTCAAAGGCCACGCGCTCCACAGTGTGGGCCATGGTGTCGTCTTGTGTGGTGGGGGTGTATTCGCCCCAGCGCTTGGCCAGCTCATGGATGGTCTCCAGGCGGTTGAAGTCGAGAAACTGCAAGTCGCACACGCCCTCATAGGTGCGCGCCACGATGATGTCGCCGAAGGGACACTCGCTAAATCCGTATTCTATCAAGTCACTCATACATGCAAAGATAGCGCTTTCGAATTAAAAAGAAGGCGGCAAGGGTGAAAAAATCAGTGCGCTTTTATTCGTTTTCCCAAAATCAATATGGAGACAAGAATAAACACTATTAAAACTTAAGGGACAAGGTTCTGTTCTTTTTTGACACTGAAGGCTGATCCAAATTTGAGTGTCTTATTTTGAAATAGCCTTCAGTGCCTATTTAAACTAAATAATTTCTATTTTGAAAAACTTTGTTTGTATATGAGGAACTAATTGGCTTATTTGAAGAGCTAGTAATGAAAGTACTGTAAAAAGCAATACTCCAGTACAGAACCATTTATACCTTTCAGAAGGTATAGCTGCTTGCAAAACAAAAAAGAATATGCACAGGTATGGCAAATACTTGTATGAGAGATTAGACCATCTATTGTATAATGTGGACGGGCAGACATAGTAAGTGCGCTTACCTTTCTGAACGATGAAAGATGCAATAGGCAAGATTGACCCATCAAGGCATTTAAGCTTGATGTCAATCTTGTCATTCTCTTCAACATCTATGTCATAGCAATTTGTACCCTTCGGGCAGACTGTGGCTTGTTGGCCATTCTTGCTTATTAAGACTTTTGCGTTTTTTCTTTCAAATCCAAGGTTCGTAATAATTGTCATGATTTCAAAGTGATTATTCGACTTCATTGGTCGCAGCTGCAGCTGCTGATGCAGCAAGCCCGGCTGCCGCTGCGGCTTGTGGTCCAAACCAGCTTCCTGCTAAGGCCCCAGCAGCATCAGCTGCGCCAACTGTTTGTATCCACTCGCTTTTTGAGAGCTTCTTCTCTTCTTTCTTTGTGTTATCTTGTTTGGCGCCTCTTGTCTTTGGTGCTGTAGTTAACTGATCCATATTTGTGGAGTTAATGCTTGACCAAAAATATGAATTCTCGGAATTTGACCAATATTCGATAGAACCATAGAGCACTCCAAATGTTACTTCGAGGGCTTCAGCGTCGCTTTTGGAATTGCAGTTATTTGCAAATCTTGTGTAAGTCTCTTCTATTATAGAATGTAAATCTGTTAATAAAAGTTTGTTGTCAAAGACTTCATTATCACTGACGTTACTCATACGATTTCTAATCTCATCCATACACACATGGAGTGCTTCCGATACAAATTTGTTGTTTTGTAGTGCGGAATTATCTCCTCCATAGCTGCTTCTAGCGCATACTTCAGAAAGTGATGAGCTTTGAAAATATTTCTTTGTTAGAGGTGCTATTTTGTCTAATATGTTAATTGCCTTATCATTGCCATACTTAAAATGCACATAGGCTTTAAAAATAGAGTCAAGTTTCTGGTCTTGTGAGGTGGATGCGACTCTGTTTTTTATATAGTCCAAACCGGAATTGTGAATTGTGGCGTATTCTTGAAGTATCGTTTCAAGTTGTTGGTTTCTGAATCATTGTCGCTGTTGTTGCAGGAAATGAAGAACAGGGACAGGATGGCTGGTAATATAGCCAACCATGGTTTCTTTTTAATTTTTGTCATGTCAAATTGTATTAAATTGAAAGTATATGTTTGGTGTTTTGTACTTATTGTTTGCGAAATTATACAAAATGTTTCATATTGCAATACGATTGGTGTTTTTTTTGTTTTATTTAACACAACGGCGGCAACTATTCTGCAGTAGTGTTTTCGGAATTCAGTGCACGTTACCCCAGTTTTGATAGAAAGATAATAAAAATTATGTAGTTCGCTGTTTGTTGCTGATTGTTGAGTGTCGGGAATAGCCGAAGAGCATTTTCTTGCTCAAACAAGCATGTAGTTTTGAAATTATATTTAATTTTGCCTTTCCAAACAACATGGCTGTAGTGGCCAACAGACAAAACCATGCTTATGACACAAGAAGAACTGATGCGCCGGGCCATAGCCCTGAGCGAGAAGAGTGTGAAGACAGGCGGCGGTCCGTTTGGTGCCGTCATTGCCCGTGGCGGCCGGGTGGTGGCCGAGGCGTCAAACAGCGTGACGCTCGACGATGACCCGACGGCCCATGCCGAGGTGAACGCCATTCGCATGGCGTGCCGCGGGCTGAAGACGTTTGACCTGAGTGGTTGCGACATCTACTGCTCGTGTGAGCCGTGCCCCATGTGCCTGGGAGCCATCTACTGGGCACGCCTCGACCGCGTGTACTATGCCAACGACCGAAAGGACGCCGCTCGCATAGGCTTTGCCGACAACTTCATCTACGACGAACTGATGATTGACCCATCCAAGCGCGACAAGGTGTTTGAGGTGTTGCTACCCGATGAGGGGCGCCGCGCCTTCGACATGTGGATGGAGAAGCGCGACAAGACCGAGTATTGACGACAATCATCTCCTGTCAACAAAAAAGCCCCCTAAGAGGGGGCGTGTGCTTGAAAGACAGGGGGTGGCGTCATTGGCCTCCCAGTCGCTCGAAGAAGGTGATGACCTCCTCCCAGGTCTTGAAGTCATCGGACCCGAGTGCGATGCCTGTCCCCATGAAGTCGGCCGAGGGCGCGGCATCGATGAAGTAGTCGCCGTAGAGCAATGCCTTCTGGTTGGTGTAGACCACGTGGTCGTGGGCTGGCGTGCTCAGGTATTGCTCCACCCAGCAGGCCAGTTGGCTGAGCTCGTCGTGCGCATTGGTGGGAGCCGGACCGACAATGTAGACCTGATAGTGCTCGATGAGCATGGAGAAGGCCTTCTGCAAGCACGACTTCGGGTGACCGTAACCGTCCATCAGTGCCGACGCGTCGATGTAGACGATGGGGCGCTCGCGCCCCTCTTGCCTGTCGTCTATCCAGCGGATGACCGGCACCACGCCTTCGAGGAATGAGCGGTCGTCCATGCGGTGGCCGCCATGGAAATGGGCCGCCTGCGCATAGTGGGCGGTGAACAGGCCGAAGGTGTCGACCAGCTCGTCCTTGTCGCCAAACAGTCCCCATACCCGTCCGCGTTCCTGCTCGCGCTCATCGGGGGGCATGGCCTTCAGTGCCGTGAAGCACTGCTCGGTCATCTCCTGGTATTCCTTTTCCAGCGCCTTGGTCACCATGAACTCCTTTTCGCCGTCTTGCCGTGCGTTTTGCCAAGTCTGCTTGCCCGTCATGCCATGGCTTTTCATGGTCTTGGCCATCTCGAAGGCCGGGTTCACGCAGATGCGGTCGTAGCCGTAGAGCATCTCCGTGTACATGCCCCCCATTGATGTCCCGATGATCAGGTCAGGCTTCTCTTCCGCCACCTTGGCCCTGAGCAACGCCATGGCCTCCTCGGGATGGAGCGGCAGGTCGTAAGCCACGACGGAGGCTTCGGGGAACGTTTCGCGGATGCGCGTCACCGTGCCGGAAGCTGCCGACGAGCCGAACCCGTGATTGTACATGATCTTCTTGCCCCGCATCAGGTCGGGGTATTGTTTGATGTATGGATTTTCCATTGCAGGATGTGTTTTGTTGCCATGCAAAGTTAATGCTTTTTATCCGAAAGGCAGTCATGCGTGGAGGGCCATTTGCATAATTTCTGTCACGCATCTTACCAGTTCCGCTTTTTGGCGGTCTTCTGTCGCCCGTAACTGTTGATAGCTAAGGGAATATGTCAGAATAGGGCCGCAGAGGAAAAAAGTTTGAAAATAAAGGCTGAAAAATTTGTATGGATGAAAAGAAAGCCGTATCTTTGCACCCGCTAAAGTGAGAGATGATTTGTTCACTGGCATTTTATTCAAGACCTGTCGGCATAGCTCAGTTGGTTAGAGTATCACCTTGACATGGTGGGGGTCCTTGGTTCGAATCCAAGTGTCGACACAGCGAAGAGCATTTCTCTATCGCGTTTTCCCAAAGCATATCCTTAAAACACATGCGCTACGGCGCTCATGCTGATTGCCCCCGATGATGAGGGCTGTCAGTCTTTTGCCGTTGCGGGCGTCCATTGATAAAGCCTCGCTGTCAGGAAGTGTTGTTTCCTGTCAGCGAGGCTTTTGTCGTTGTGTCAGCATCGGCGCTTCGCCGATGCCTGTGAGCGCGTCATCCCACCTGGCTTCCCGGCTTCACCTGGCCGAGCGTGGTGGTGACATTGAGCGACCCGTCGAAGTTGACGGCCGAGAGAATCATGCCCTGGCTCTCGATGCCCATCATCTTGCGCGGAGCGAAGTTGGCCACGAAGAGCACATCCTTTCCTACGAGGTCGGCAGGCTCGTAATACTTGGCGATACCCGAGAGGATGGTGCGGTCCTGTCCGCTGCCGTCGTCGATGGTGAACTGCAGGAGCTTGTTCGACTTCTTGACCTTCTGGCAATCCTTGATGTGGCCCACGCGGATGTCGAGTTTCTCCCACTCGTCAAACGGCACGTTGGGCTTCACCGGAGCGGCCTTGTAGTCCTTGGCGGCCTGCGCCTTCTCGTTGGCCTCCTTGGTGGCAGCCAGCTTGTCAAGCTGCTTCTGTATCTCCTCGTCCTCTATCTTCTGGAAGAGCAGGTGAGGTTCTGCCAACTGATGGCCCGGCTTGAGCAGGTCGGTGCGGCCCAGCTGCGCCCAGTCGAAGGCATCCATGCCGATCATCTCGCGCAAGCTCTTGCTTGAGAACGGCAAGAACGGCTCAAAGGCGATGGCGAGGTTGGCCACCAACTGCAATGAGATGTAGAGAATGGTCTCCACACGCTTGGGGTCAGTCTTCCACACCTTCCACGGCTCACACTCGGTGATGTACTTGTTGCCGATGCGCGCCAGGTTCATGGCCTCCTTCTGCGCCTCGCGGAACTTGAAGTTGTCGAGGTATTGCTCCACCTTTTCCTTCACGTCCTTAAACTCGTCGATGGCACGCTGGTCCACCTCCTGCAGGTCGCCACACTCGGGCACCACGCCATCCCAATACTTCTTGGTGAGCTGCAGGGCGCGGTTGACAAAGTTGCCGTAGATGGCCACAAGCTCCGAATTGTTGCGTTCCTGGAAGTCGCGCCAGGTGAAGTTGTTGTCCTTGGTCTCAGGTGCGTTGGCCGTCAGCACATAGCGCAAGACATCCTGCTTGCCGGGGAAGTCCTTGAGATACTCGTCGAGCCACACCGCCCAGTTGCGCGACGTGGAGATCTTGTCGTTCTCCAGATTGAGGAACTCGTTGGCCGGCACGTTGTCGGGCAGGATGTAGCCTCCGTGCGCCTTGAGCATGGTGGGGAAGATGAGGCAGTGGAACACGATGTTGTCCTTGCCGATGAAGTGGACGAGACGCGTCTCGGGGTCCTGCCACCACTTCTCCCATGAGCCCCATCGCTCCGGCTCGGCGTCGCAGAGCTCCTTGGTGTTGCTGATGTAACCGATGGGCGCGTCAAACCACACGTAGAGCACCTTGCCGTCGGCACCCTCCACAGGCACGGGGATGCCCCAGTCGAGGTCGCGCGTCATGGCACGCGGCTGCAGGTCCATGTCAAGCCACGACTTGCACTGGCCGTAGACATTGGGGCGCCACTCCTTGTGGCCGTTGAGGATCCAGTCCTTCAGCCACTCCTGGTAATCGTTGAGCGGGAGATACCAGTTCTTGGTCTTGCGCACCTCGGGCTTGGCGCCGCTGATGGTGGAATGGGGGTCGATGAGCTCCATGGGCGAGAGGTCGCTGCCGCACTTCTCACACTGGTCGCCGTAGGCGTTGGGGTTGCCGCAGTGGGGGCAGGTGCCCATGATGTAGCGGTCGGCGAGGAACTGGTGGGCCTCAGGGTCATAGTATTGTTCGGTCTCCTTCTCCACGAGCTTGCCGTCCTTGTAGAGCTTGCTGAAGAAGTCGGAGGCAAACTTGTTGTGCACCTTCGAGGTGGTGCGGCTGTAGATGTCAAACGAGATGCCAAACTCCTTGAACGAGTCCTTGATGATCTTGTGGTAGCGGTCGCACACGTCTTGTGGCGTGATGCCCTCTTTCTTGGCGCGGATGGTGATGGGCACACCGTGCTCGTCCGATCCGCCGATGAAGATGACATCCTTCTTTTTCAGTCGAAGGTAGCGCGCGTAGATGTCCGCAGGAACATATACACCGGCCAGGTGGCCGATGTGAACACCGCCGTTGGCATAGGGCAGGGCGGCGGTGACAGTGGTACGCTTGAATTTCTTTTCTTCCATCTGTATTTTGTAGTTATTATATTAATATGGTGCAAAATTACTAATTTTAATTTAGTAACACGCTATTTTTAATTTACTAATGTGTCTTTCTTGCTCGTAAAAGCCGCCTTTCATGTCTTGACGAGGGCCAGCAGCTTCTCCACCAGGCGTGGCACGGCATAGCTGTCGATGCTCTCTTCGGGCACCCACACATAGCCGCCGGCAGGCAGCGGTGGGCGCTTGTCGGCTTCGAGCAGATAGAAGTCGGCCACAATGACACGGTGGGTGAGCACGTGGCGCACGCCCTGTCGCAGCAGTGTCAGGCGCCCGTCGAAGGCGGGCATGGGGCCCTCTTCGTAAAGTGGCGGCTCCCACAGCCCTTGCCAGATGTCGCCATCGCCGCGTCGTGCCAGCGCCACCAGGCCCTGGCAGCGCATCCACACGAAAGCCATGTGGCGTGTCTGCGTCTTCACGGTCTTCCGCTTCACAGGCAGCCGGGCCGTCAGCCCCTCATGGCGGGCCACACAGTCGTCGGCCAGCGGGCAGTCATCGCACACGGGAGACTGGGGCATGCACACCGTGGCGCCCAGGTCCATGAGTGCCGAGTTGGCCTCGCGCCAGGAGACATGGGGCACCGCCTCTTCGTCCGTCAGGCCGAAAAGGCGGTCGCCCGCCATCCGGAACTCGTGCTTGCCCTCGGCGCTGTTGATGGGCGTAGCGATGCCGAGCAACCGGGCGAAGACGCGGTAGGCGTTGCCGTCGATGGCCACGGCGGGCCGGTCGAAGGCAAAGGCGGTGATGGCCGAGGCCGTGTAGTCGCCCACGCCTTTCAGTTGCCGGATGGCCTCACGGTTGTCGGGGAAGTGGCCCATGGCTACCACCTGCCGGGCCGCCGCGTGCAGGTTGCGTGCCCTGGAGTAGTAGCCCAGCCCTTGCCACAGCTTCAGCACCTCGTCCTCGGAGGCTGCGGCCAGGTCGGCCACGGTGGGAAAGTGGCGCATGAAGCGCTCCCAGTAAGCCTGTCCCTGCGCAATGCGGGTCTGCTGCAGGATCACCTCGCTGAGCCAGATGGCATAAGGGTCGGTGGTGTGGCGCCACGGCAGGTCGCGCCCGTGTCCGTGATACCATGCCACCAACTTGCCCAGGAAAGCCGCCGCGTCCATCATGGCTTCTTGGCACACTGCGGGCAGAGGCCCTTGATCATGTAGTTCACCGTGTGCGTCTCATAGCCGGAAGGCATGTCCACCATGGGGATGGGGGTGTCATGGAAGCAGAAGATGCGGTGGCAGCGCTCACAAAAGAAGTGCACGTGCATGTCATCGTCTTCGTCGCTGTCGCCATGACTGAGGCAGAGCTCATACTTCACGCCGCCGTCGCCGTCCTCGAGCTGGTGCACCAGGTGGTGCTCGCGGAAGATGACCAGGGCGCGGAAGACACCGCTCTTGTCAATGGTGACGATGCGCTCCTCGAGCTCCGAGAGTGAGGCGGGATGGTCATTGGCCGCCAGGGCTTTCACCACCACGATGCGATTGGCCGTGGGCTTGATGCCATGACGCTCCAGCAGTTTTACGCAGGTAGTTTCGTCCATTTCGTTGTTTAGTCTAATCGTCTGTACGCAAAGGTAAGCATATCTGTCGGGATGGACAAGAAAAACGGTTGGAGAAAGGTGCTCTTTTTGTCCATTTGTGTGATGAGGAGCGGTAGCAGAGTGTGTGGCCTGGCTATTCAGGCAAGTGTCCCGACTGATTCACTTGTCATGATTTTTGGTGCAAAAGTTTGTCGCGGGAAGCATGTGAAATAGAACGCGAAAATCGCGTTTTTTGTCCATCGCGCCGCGATTTGCATGGGGTAATTTTGCGATAAAGGGT
>DJOV01000049.1:0-573 GCA_002437285.1 Prevotella sp. UBA6429
TTGCACCAAAAAACATGACAACATGTCTTTGTCGCAATGCGCTGCGCGCTTCATTCTGCAGGAATGCAATTATGAAGGTGTGCGATGTATCTATTAGGTATGGCCTTGCTACCGCATTATATAGTTTCAACTATTGGGAATATAAATAGGAAATCTTAATTCTTGATTGGTATGGATAAGAATTTGTCTCGGTCCCAGATAGGAGTAATAGCATGCACGGTGTTGCTTGCCTTTGAACCTATCTTTGGACGTTATGACTTCTATTTTGGCTTACTCATATTTGCGGCAATTGTGGTTTTTCTGTCTTTAGGGGGCTTGCTCATTGGTGCTCTCAGTGGGAACATAAGTACGCATTATTGTATTGACAAATTCTCAAAGACATCTTTTGCTTTGTTGATTGTTTACGCTATTGGCCTTGTGGTAAGTTGGTTATATCATTCCAATTTGTTTGGATTTTGGATCTTTCTTTTTGCCTTGGAGCTACTTAATCAAGCCGTCAATCATTTTTATAAAGGATACCACTACAAAAAGTAGTTTTTGCCTGGTTTGTTGCTTAAGGTGGGTTCTATAAAT
>DJOV01000049.1:774-10794 GCA_002437285.1 Prevotella sp. UBA6429
ATATCGTTATGGTGGTAATTTACAGAATCAACCTTAGACAAGGGTTGGTGTGAATTTGCCGACAAGGGCGCAGTGAGGTCTTCCTCATTGCGCCTTTCGTCATTCGGCGGATGCTTCCTTATTGTGAGGCGACAGTCTTCTTGCAAAACCTCTTTTCAAGAGTCAGAATGAGGTGTTGACGATGGGGGAGCCCTGTGTTTGCCTCATGGAAAATCGGGTAAGGCAAGGAAACTACTGTATGTTAAAGCGTTTCCTAAGAGCTGTTATCTTTTTCAAAAAACTCGTATTTTTATTTCCTGTTCTTTTATTTATTATGTATCTTTGCAAGAAATAGGAAATGCTTGGGTGAAGGTTTCCGATGAGCTCGTTTTTCTGCACACGGCGAGGGCTGAATGTGCAAAAAATGAGGTTGAAGGCGCCAAAACGAGCCGTCAAGATGATAGACGCGACAATGCAGGTCTGTTACATGGCGATGCCTGTTTGTTAAAAAGAAAAAATCAAGTAAAGAAGAATAAAGATGTTTGAGAACTTAAGTGAACGCCTGGAACGCTCTTTCAAGATATTGAAAGGTGAGGGCAAGATCACCGAGATCAATGTTGCGGAGACCCTGAAAGATGTGCGCCGCGCCCTTTTGGATGCCGATGTCAACTATAAGGTGGCCAAGAGCTTCACCGACACAGTGAAGGCCAAGGCCCTGGGCATGAACGTGCTGACGGCCGTCAAGCCCGGTCAGCTCATGGTCAAGATTGTCCATGACGAGTTGGCCAAGTTGATGGGTGGCGAGGCCACGGAGCTCCACCTCACAGGCAAGCCCTCGATCATCCTGATGTCGGGTTTGCAGGGATCGGGTAAGACCACGTTCAGCGGCAAGCTGGCCAATATGCTCAAGACGAAGCAGCACAAGAACCCCTTGCTGGTGGCCTGTGACGTGTATCGCCCCGCTGCCATCGAGCAGCTGAAGGTCGTTGGCAGCCAGATTGGTGTGCCGGTGTTTGCTGAGGAGGAGAGCAAGAACGTTAACGAGATAGCCCTCCACGCCATCCAGGAGGCTAAGGCCAAAGGCCACGACGTGGTCATCATCGATACCGCCGGCCGTCTGGCCGTCGACGAGCAGATGATGCAGGAGATAGCGTCGCTCAAGGAAACCGTTCATCCCGATGAGACCCTGTTTGTGGTCGACTCGATGACCGGACAGGACGCCGTGAACACGGCCAAGGAGTTCAACGACCGCCTCGACTTCGACGGCGTGGTGCTCACCAAGCTCGACGGTGACACCCGTGGCGGTGCGGCCCTCTCCATCCGCACGGTGGTCACCAAGCCCATCAAGTTTATCGGAACGGGCGAGAAGATGGAGGCCCTCGACGTGTTCCATCCCGAGCGCATGGCCGACCGCATCCTCGGCATGGGTGACGTGGTGTCGCTCGTGGAGCGTGCCCAAGAGCAGTTTGACGAGGAAGAGGCCAAACGCCTGCAGAAGAAGATCCAGAAGAACAAGTTCGACTTCAACGACTTCCTCAAGCAGATTGAGCAGATTAAGAAGATGGGAAACCTCAAGGAACTCGCCTCGATGATTCCCGGTGTGGGCAAGGCCATCAAGGACGTCGATATCGACGACAACGCCTTCAATGGCATAGAGGCCATCATCCGCAGCATGACCCCGCAGGAGCGCACGTCGCCCGAGGTGCTCAACCAGAGCCGCAAGATGCGCATAGCCAAGGGCTCGGGCACCAGCATACAGGAGGTGAACCGCCTTGTGAAGCAGTTTGACCAGACCCGCAAGATGATGAAGATGGTCACGGGCAACCAGGCTATGTCGATGATGGCACGCATGAAAGACATGAAGGGCGCCATGCCCCGCATGCCCAAGTTGTAAATTAATAAGGAGAACATTATGGCATACACATTAATCGACGGTAAGGCGACAGCCGCCGCCATCAAGCGGCAGATAGCCGACGAGGTACAGGACATTGTGGCCCGTGGCGGCAAGCGCCCCCACCTGGCTGCCGTGCTGGTGGGACACGACGGAGGTTCGGAGACCTATGTGAAAAACAAGGTCATCGCCTGTGAGCAGTGTGGCTTCAAGTCGACGCTCATCCGCTATGAGGACAACGTGACCGAAGAGGAATTGCTGGCCTGTGTCGACCGTCTCAACAAGGACGCTGATGTTGACGGCTTCATCGTGCAGCTGCCTCTGCCCAAGCATATCGATGAGCAGAAAATCATCATGGCCATCGACTACCGCAAGGATGTCGACGGCTTCCATCCCATCAATGTGGGGCGCATGAGCATAGGCCTGCCCTGCTTCATCTCGGCCACGCCACTGGGCATCTTGACCCTGCTCCAGCACTATCATGTGGAGACATCGGGCAAGAAATGCGTGGTGCTGGGCCGCAGCAACATCGTCGGCAAGCCCATGGCCCAGCTGATGATGCAGAAGCAGTATGGCGATGCCACCGTGACGGTGTGCCACTCTCACTCGAAGACACTGAAGGAAGAGTGCCGCAAGGCTGACATCATCATCGCTGCCATCGGACAGCCCAATTTCGTGACAGCCGACATGGTCAAGGAAGGCGCTGTGGTCATTGATGTAGGCACGACGCGTGTGCCTGACGCAACACGCAAGAGCGGCTTCCGCCTCAATGGCGACGTGAAGTTTGACGAGGTCGCCCCCAAGTGCTCCTTCATCACACCTGTTCCGGGTGGCGTGGGCCCCATGACCATCTGCTCGCTGATGAAGAACACGCTTGCCGCCGGCAAGAAAGCTTACTACAAGGCATGATGACAGCGGCCGAGTGGTATCAGCAGGGCAACGCCCACAGGCAGCGCGGCGATTGGCAACACGCAATCAACTGCTACATGGAGGCGATAGAGCTCGACCCCCAGTCGCCCGCTGTGGAGGCCAAGGAGATGTTGGAAAACATCTTGAACTTCTACAACAAGGATGCCTACAACCCATGACCCGCATGGCTTGGGTCACGGGGATAAAAACTGACAACGAATAAGAGATTTTAAAAGTTATTACCTATGGCAAAAATAAAGGGCGCCATCGTCGTTAACACGGATCGATGCAAGGGATGCCAGTTGTGCATCGTGGCTTGTCCGAAGGATGTTATCGCCCTGGCTCAGAAAAAGGTAAACGTCCACGGTTACCCGTACGTGGAAGCCGCCCGTCCTGACGAGTGCATTGGCTGCGCCAGTTGCGGCATTGTCTGCCCGGACGGCTGTATAACGGTCTATAAGAAAAAAATGGAGGATTAAAGGCTATGGCAGAACAAGAAGTCGTTTTAATGAAAGGCAACGAGGCTATAGCCCACGCTGCCATCCGATGTGGTGCCGATGCTTTCTTCGGCTATCCCATTACTCCGCAAACAGAGATCATTGAGACCCTGTCGCTGCTCAAGCCCTGGGAGACCACGGGCATGGTGGTCGTGCAGGCCGAGAGCGAGGTGGCCTCCATCAACATGGTCTATGGTGGCGCCGGCGCCGGTAAGCGTGTGTTCACCACCTCGTCGTCGCCTGGTGTGGCCCTGATGCAGGAGGGCATCGCCTACATGGCTGGCTCCGAGATACCGGGGGTCTTCGTCAATGTGCAGCGTGGCGGACCCGGACTGGGAACCATCCAGCCCTCGCAGAGTGACTATTTCCAGGCTACGCGTGGCGGTGGCAACGGCGACTATAACGTCATCGTGTTGGCACCTAACTCCGTCCAGGAGATGGCCGACTTCGTCGACTTGGCCTTCGAACTGGCCTTCAAGTATCGCAATCCGGCCATGATCCTCTCCGATGGCGTCATCGGCCAGATGATGGAGAAGGTGGTGTTGCCGCCCTTCAAGCCTCGCCGCACCGAGGAGCAGATCCGCAAGGAGTGTCCTTGGGCTACCATCGGGCGCACGAAGGACCGTGAGCCCAACATCCTGACGTCGCTCGAGCTGAAGTCGGAGGTCATGGAGGTGCGTAACCTCCATTTGCAGGAGAAGTACAAGACCATCCGCGAGACGGAGGTGCGCTACGAGACCCAGCAGTGTGACGATGCCGACTACATCATCGTGTCGTTTGGCAGTGCGGCCCGCATCGGCGAGAAAGCCGTGGAGCTGGCGCGTGCCGAGGGCATCAAGGTGGGGCTCTTCCGTCCCATCACGCTGTGGCCGTTCCCCAGCAAGGAGATCGCGGCCATGGCTAAGGGGAAGAAGGGCATGCTTGTCAGCGAGATCAACGCGGGGCAGATGATACAAGACGTGAAACTGGCTGTCAACGGGGCGCTGCCCGTCGAGCACTTCGGTCGCTTGGGTGGCATTGTGCCTGAGCCGGAAGAGATCGTCAACGCTTTGAAGGAAAAATTAATGAGGTAAGGAAAATGGCAAACGATATAATTGCGCCGGAAAATCTTGTCTACAAGAAACCGGAACTGATGAATGACACCCCGATGCACTATTGCCCGGGCTGTTCTCATGGAGTGGTCCACAAACTTGTTGCGGAGGTTATCGAGGAGATGGGCATGGCGGAGAAGACTGTGGGCGTGTGCCCTGTGGGCTGCGCGGTCTTTGCCTATCGCTATCTTGACATCGACTGGCAGGAGGCTGCCCACGGACGAGCACCCGCTGTGGCCACGGCCATCAAGCGCTTGTGGCCCGACCGTCTCGTCTTCACCTACCAGGGCGACGGTGACTTGGCCTGCATCGGCACGTGTGAGACCATCCATGCGCTCAACCGCGGCGAGAACATTGCCATCATCTTCATCAACAATGCCATCTACGGCATGACAGGAGGACAGATGGCGCCCACAACGCTCATCGGGCAGAAGACATCCACGTGTCCTTATGGCCGTGACCCGAAGATACATGGTTACCCACTCAACATCACCGAGCTGGCTGCCCATCTCGATGGCACATGCTACGTGACACGCCAGAGCGTGGAGACCGTGGCGTCCATCCGCAAGGCCAAGGCTGCCATCAAGAAGGCTTTCACGGCCTCTATGGAGGGCAAGGGCTCCAGCCTCGTGGAGATAGTGTCTACCTGCAACAGCGGTTGGAAGCTGTCGCCCGTGAAGGCCAACCAGTGGATGGAGGAGCACATGTTTGAGAAGTATGTCAAGGGTGATTTAAAGAATACATTGGACGAATGAAAACAGAAATCATTATTTCAGGCTTCGGAGGACAAGGTGTCCTCTCCATGGGCAAGATATTGGCTTACTCAGGCCTGATGGAAGACAAGGAAGTGACCTGGATGCCGGCCTATGGCCCGGAGCAGCGTGGCGGAACGGCCAATGTGACGGTCATCGTCAGCGATGAGCGCATCTCGTCGCCCATCCTGAGCAAGTATGACGTGGCCATCGTCCTCAACCAACCCTCGATGGACAAGTTCGCGCCGAAGGTGAAGCCCGGTGGCATACTCATCTATGATGGCTATGGCATCATGAACCTGACCGACAGGAAGGATATCCATGTCTTCCGCATCAACGCAATGGACAAGGCTGCGGAGATGAAAAACTCCAAGGTCTTCAACATGATTGTGCTGGGCGGACTGCTCAAGGTGTGCCCTGTGGTGAGCACCGACGGACTCAACAAGGCTCTCTTCAAGAGCCTGCCGGAACGGCATCACAACCTCATCCCGCTCAACATGCAGGCCGTGGACGAGGGAATGAAAATCATTGAGCAAATACGATAATACTTGATTTTTTTATAACTCTCTAGTTTAGAAGGTGGGTGGCAGTGATTGCTACCTGCCTTTTTTGTTTGCATTTTGTTGCCCGAATGTCATTTTTCTCCCTTTTCGGGCTTCTTGTTGTCGCTAAATATGTTATCTTTGCAAAGAGATACCAACCTAAAACAACAGACATGAAGAAAATATGGATGATATTGGCGGCATGGGCCGCCGTTCAAGCTCAAGCCCAACAGCAACAGCCTTTGCCCGCATACCAAATCCTGGGTAAGGATACGACATGCCAGGTGTTTGTGTATTCGCCTGGTGAGAGAGAAGGCCTCCACTTGGCCTATCTCACCGACGATGAGCGGTGGAAGGATGTGGGACAGCTTTGCTCTTCCGACTATTCGCAGTGGGGGAGCCAAAAGCGCATGTACAATCCTTATGTGCTTCATGCCAACGACGGGTCGTGGCGCCTTGTGTTTGGAGTCAACGAAAAATCGCCTTGTTTTGCGGCTGCTTATAGCGAGGACCTTGTCTCGTGGCGCCCGCAAGACTATCCGAGAACGCTCGTGAAAGGGGTCTTGAGCCCCGTGATGTTCCAGATGGACGATGGGACCTTCGACATCTATTACAAGGCGAAGGACGGCACCAAGCACTATGTGCAGGCATCGGAGGACTTCCGTAAGTTTGAAGAGGAGCCGGAGCCCAGCACCATCGATGAGGCGGCATGGGTGAGAGACACGGCGACCGTGGACGGCAAGTTGCTGCAGGGCAACCTGTTTGATGTGCCTAAGGTGCATCTTGACTATATCTTCCAGTATTTTGCGGCTGTGCGACACGACGCCCAGGTGAGCAGCGAAACCATGCGTGACGATGACAAGCGCTTTGCGGCGATTGGCAATCATGTGGATGTCACCCTCCAGGTCAATCCGGGCCAGACCAAGGCCATCAGCGACAAGCTCATCGGCGTGTTCTTTGAGGACATCAGTCGGGCTGCTGACGGCGGATTGTACGCCGAACTGATACAAAACCGCGACTTCGAATACACGCCTGCTGACCGCAGGGAATGGACGGCCTTGACCGCCTGGCAGTCCAATAAGCCCATCGTGGTGAAGACCGATGTGCCCTTGAGCAAGAACAACGCTCACTACGTGGTGTTGGCGCCCAACGATACCTTATATAATGTAGGGTGGGATGGCATCACGGCCGGTCCCAATGAGCAGTTTGACTTCTCTGTGTACTTGCGCAATGAGAACGGTGGCAAGAATCAGGTCGTCGTACAACTGCTGGGACAGAATGGTGAGGTCTTTGCCAAGGAGAAGATCAAGACAGAGGGGCAGGGATGGAATCGTTATGCCGTCCCGTTGGTGGTCGACAAAAAGGCCGCGAAGGGGCAGGTGCGCTTGGCCATCACTCCGGTCAAGGATGGCAACGTGTCGGTAGACATGGTTAGCCTCTTCCCTCATGAGACCTACAAGGGACACGGCTTGCGAAAGGATTTGGCTGAGGCCATCGCCGCGTTGCATCCCAAGTTTGTGAGGTTCCCTGGTGGTTGCATGAGCCATGGGCAGGGCATTGGCAACATCTATCATTGGAACGAGACGGTAGGCCCCTGGCAGGACCGCAAGCCCGACTTCAATATCTGGGGCTATCACCAGACGCGCGGGTTGGGCTTCTATGAGTATTTCCAGTTCTGCGAGGACCTGGGCGCTGAGCCGCTCCCCGTGTTGGCGGCAGGAGTCCCCTGTCAAAACTCGGCACCCGACAAGGACGGCTATGGAGGACAACAGGGAGGTATTCCGATGAAGGACATGCCTGCTTACTGTCAGGAAATTCTCAACATGATAGAGTGGGCCAATGGCGATCCCGCCACGTCCAAGTGGGCCAAGATGCGCGCGGAAGCCGGGCATCCCGCACCATTCGGTCTCAAGTATGTGGGCGTGGGCAATGAGGACCTCATCTCCACCACCTTTGAGGAGCGCTATGAGATGATCTGCAAGGCCATCAAGGAGAAATACCCCAATATTGAGGTGGTCGGAACGGTGGGCCCGTTCCATGATCCATCGGCAGATTACACGGAGGGATGGAAGTTTGCCAAGGAACACAAGGACATCCTCGACCTTGTGGACGAGCACTATTATGAGTCGCCGGGGTGGTTCATGCATCACCAAGACTACTACGACAACTACGACCGCACGGCACCTAAGGTGTATCTGGGTGAGTATGCCTCACGCACGCGAACGATGGAGAGTGCGCTTGCTGAGGCCCTTTACCTCTGTTCTATTGAGCGGAATGGCGATGTGGTGTCGATGACCAGCTATGCGCCGCTACTGTGCAAGGATGGTTATGCCAACTGGAATCCGGACATGATCTATTTCAACAATGACACCATCACCAGTCTGACACCCAGCTATCACACCCAGCGCTTGTGGGGCACGCATAGCGGTGATGTCTATGTGGCATCGAAGATGGGCGTCAGCCCCGAATTACAACATCGTGTGGCGGCCAGCGTGGTGAAGGATACCAAGACGGGCAAGACCATCGTCAAACTGGTCAACGCCCTGCCGGCCAGCGTTACCGTTTCTTTGCAGGGACTTGATATCCCGGCTGGGGCCAAGATGGAAGGGTTCACAGGGATGCCCACTGACAAGAAAGTCGAGGTTGTGGGTGGCACCGAACAAGGAAAACGCATAGAACTGAGACCTTACACGGTGAAGGTCATTGCATTCTGATATTTGTCAAAGGGGAGGAGAAGACGTCTTGATGTCTTTTCCTCTTTTTTCGTTTTCAATTTGATACTTTTGCGTGGCGTATGGTGCTTCCTGGTACTCATGTGGATGGGTATAACCCTTGCGATTTTGTCTGTTCCCATTTCTGTCCTTACATGTCGAAACAGCTCATGAATTGTCGTATAATCTCATGGAAAACAATACGATACGCTTGTCCTTGCCCTCCATGTTGTGGCATTTCTCAGGGAAACAGGGGACAAAAAGCATAAAATTAAAGTTCCAAGTCTATTTTGTAGCTAAATAATTTGGAAGTTTCAAAAAAAAACATTTCCTTTGCACTCTGAAAGTGAGAGAGGGATAAATATATAACTATAAATAATTAATTTTTTAGAGAGTATGAAAAAGTTATTTACTTTGTTTGCAGCAGCTTTGGTTGCCGCTTCTGCGTCTGCACAGACCACAGTTGAGGGCAGCAAGGCTTTTGACAACGTTTATGTTGGCATCAACGGTGGCGTCGCCACAAAGATGACCGGTCACAGCTGGATGAAGGGTCTCAATCCCAACGCTGGCGTGCGTATCGGTAAGAACATCACTCCGGTCTTCGGCCTGGCTATCGAGAGCAATGCTTATTTCTCAAACAAGCCTTGGGAGTCTACTCGCCTGGCTGTTCGCGCTCTGAACACCTCTCTGCTCGGAACCCTGAACCTGAGCAACATGTTCGGCGGCTACAAGGGTGAGCCCCGTCTGTTCGAGGTCGGCGCTGTCTATGGTATCGGCTGGGGCCACGTGTTCATGCACAACGATGAGGGCCGTGCCATCAACCGTATGACTTCTAAGGCTGGCTTGGACTTCCAGTTCAACCTCGGCAGCAAGAAGCAGTGGCAGATCTATGTTGAGCCTTCTGTGACATGGGTGTTCAACGGCATGCCCGGCACAACTGGTGAGAGCGACTACAACGACTATGACTACAAGGCCACTTCAAGCGCTAACCAGGGTGCTTACAACATCAACAACGGCTTCTTCCAGCTCAACGCTGGTGTGATCTACAAGTTCAAGAACCACAATGGCAGCCACAACTTCACAATCGCTCAGCTCCGCGACCAGGGCGAGATCGACGCTCTGAACCAGACCATCAACGATCTCCGCAACGAGCTCGCTAAGAAGCCTAAGGAGATTGTCAAGGAGGTTGTCAAGGAAGCTCCCGCTCCTAAGGACGTTCGCGTTGAGAACCTCGTGCTCGTGACCTTCGCACAGGGCAAGAGCGCTCTGACCAAGGACGCTAAGGCTGCTCTCGACGGCATCAAGTCTGGTAGCCACGTGCAGATTGTTGGTACAGCTTCTCCTGAGGGCAGCAAGGCCATCAACGACAAGATCTCTCAGGCTCGCGCCGACGAGGTTGCCAAGTACCTGAAGAATAAGGGCGTCGTTGTTGACGAGGCTACTGGTAAGGGCGTTCAGGGCAACACTTCTAACCGTCTGGCTGTTGTCTACGTGAAGTAAGCGTCAAAGCTTAGCCCAACTGGTTTGGGCATCATAAAATATGAAATCCGCTGGTTTCCTGTATGGAGACCAGCGGATTTTTTCTTGCCCATAAGGTCGTTTGCTGCCGGCTTCCGAGGATTGAAAAAAAGTAACCATCCGAAATGAG
>DJOV01000057.1:0-206 GCA_002437285.1 Prevotella sp. UBA6429
AATTCCGGAAGAGCCAAAAAAAATCGCACCCGATATCCCGAAACGCACGCCAACGTATGACCGACAGCCAGCCTTCACGTATCTTTGCACCGACGAAAAGACACACGCACGCCACACCCGCTCTCACCCCGCGCACCGCCACACACCACCCCACGAGACACCCGCCGTGAGAACAGCCGCCAACACCCGACAACCCAACCCGACAA
>DJOV01000057.1:254-9797 GCA_002437285.1 Prevotella sp. UBA6429
AACCCAACCCGACAACCCAACCATGAGCGTCAAATTCAAGCCCGCACAGATAGCCATGCCAGCCAGCCCCAACTACGGACGCTGGTACGCCAAGATGGTGCCCACAGCCACCGTCAGCAGCCGGCAGCTCGCCGAGGAGGTGGCCCACTCCTCCACCGTCACCCAGGCCGACATGCTCGCCGTGCTCTGGTCGCTCGCCGAGGCCATACGCCGCCACCTGCTCAACTCCGAGATCGTGCACGTCGACGGACTGGGCTCCCTGCGCATCGGCTTCCGCTCGCGCGCCAAAGACAAGCCCGAGGATGTATCGGCCGACGACATCCACGGCCTGCGCATCGTCATGACACCCGAGCGCAAGTTTCAGCAGACAGGCGTCGGACAGGAAGGCGGGCGAAAGGGCTACTACACCGGAGAGCTCATCCGAGGCGTGGAACTCGCCAGCATCGACAACCCGCTGGAGAAGAAGAGCTACCGCTAACAACACCCACAACACGACACAACGACACTTCACGACATAACACAACACAACACAACACGTTTCACCCTTTAAAAAAACTACTACCATGAGTGTACTTTACAGAAAATTTCAGGACAAGCGCAACGGCGCCTCCACCTTCGGCAAGTGGTACGGCAAGGCCGTCATGCTCAACAACGTCACCACCAAGCAACTCGCCGACGAGATCGCACACTCCACCACAGCCACCTACGCCGACACGCTCGCCGTGCTCAACGAGCTCTCCGTGGCACTGCGCCGACACCTGCTCAACTCCGACCGCGTGGAGATCGACGGCATCGGAGCCTTCAAGGTCGGCCTCAGCACCGCACCCGCCAACACCTCGGCCGACTTCGGCGCGCAGAACATCAAGGGCTACCACGTCAACTACCAGCCCTTCAAGCGCTTCGTGGGCAACGGAAAGGTCACCGAGAAGAACCGCCGCAGCGGCACCTTCGTCTACGACCTCATCGACGGCGTGACGGCCAAGGAAGCCGCCAAGAGCGCCGTCGCAGACACCACAGCCAGCGAGCAAGAATGAGCCGGCACCCTGACCCCCACTCCACATTCACTAACCCCTTAACACACACACAGCCATGACCAAAGAGAGATGGAAGACCCTACTCAACCTCATCGTGACCATCATCACGGCCATCGCAGCCTCGCTCACCACGCAGAGCTGCATGGGCCTCTAACGGCACGACGCCGCACTCGCCACGAACAGGGATTGTTTCTTTCGGGAGATCTTTAGCACATCTGAGAGAAGGCGCCGCCCGCAGCGATTGCAGGGCCGGCGCTTTTTATTTGGCATTTTCTCGCGCGCCCCCACCCTTCTTTTCACCCGAAAGCCGTAACTTTGCAACCCGACAACGAAAACCAACCTAAAGAGCACACATGAAGAAATCACTATGCGCCCTCGCCCTCGCCTGGGCAGCACTCGCAGCCCCCGCGCAGCCCGCGGGCCACTACACGCCCACACCCGAGAACCTGGCAGCACGCGAGGACTTCCGCAAAGCCAAACTGGGCATTTTCCTGCATTGGGGCATCTACAGCACCTTTGCCCAAGGTGAGTGGTACTTGCAAAACTATGTGCCCGACCGCATGGAGTACGCCAAGGCCGCTGACGCCTTCTATCCCCACCGCTTCGACGCCCGCCAGTGGATCCGGGCTTTCAAGGACGCCGGAGCCCGATACATCTGCTTCACCACGCGCCACCACGACGGCTTCTCGATGTGGGACACCCGGCAGAGCGACTACAACATCGTGAAGGCGACGCCTTTCAAGCGCGATGTAGTGAAGGAACTGGCTGACGCCTGCCATGAGGAGGGCTTGTCACTCCACCTCTATTACAGCCACATCGACTGGATGCGCGACGACTATCCGATGGGGCGCACGGGGCGCCACTGTGGCAAGGACAGCACCAAGAGCGACTGGCCACACTACTTCCGCTTCATGAACGCCCAACTGACCGAACTGCTGACGCACTACGGCAAGGTGGGCGCCATCTGGTTTGACGGGTGGTGGGACCATGACCAGGACTCCGTGCCCTTCGACTGGCAGCTCCATGAGCAGTACAGCCTCATCCACCGGTTGCAGCCCGCTTGCCTGATTGGCAACAACCACCACATGGCGCCCAACGAGGGAGAGGACATGCAAATCTTCGAGCGTGACCTGCCGGGCGAGAACAAGGCTGGATTTGTGGACAAGGCCGCACAGGTGAGCCGCCTGCCCCTGGAGACCTGCGAGACAATGAACGGCATGTGGGGCTACAAGGTGGTGGACCAGAACTACAAATCGGTCGACGACCTCATACGCCTGCTCGTCAGCACCTCGGGCAAGGGTGCCAACCTCCTGCTCAACATCGGTCCGCAGCCCAACGGCGAGCTGCCGGCGCTGGCCCTCGACCGCCTCAAGGGACTGGGCCAATGGATGCGCACCTATGGCGCCACGCTCTATGGCACCGAGGCCGGCCCGGTGAAGCCCTGCGCATGGGGCGCCACAACCGAGAGAAATGACACCGTGTTTGTGCATGTCTGCCCCGCCAAGGATGCGGAGGTGCCGCAGGGCGTCAGCCTGCCCCTGAAGAAAAAGCCCAAGACTGTGACCGACTACCTGAGTGGCAAGCGGGTGGCTCACACCTATCGTCGCGGCCAACTGACAATCGAGTTGCCCGCAACGCTGGCCATCCCCGACCACGTCATCATAATAAAGAGGTAATCTTCTTGATTTTAGCCACGTCCGACACCGCACCTGTGCGCAGGGAGCCATGGATTTCCGTGGCTCCCGTTGCGTTTAGGATGGACAAGGCATTCTGCGTGTTGACCCCCGCCCCACAGAGGATGGTGAGCTCACGCCCCGCACCCGCCGAGAGTTGCCGGGCTCTTTCCACCAGCTGGCGGAGCAACGGAACGCCTGCCTCGGCCGACGGTTGCTGCCCCGACGTGAGGATGCGGTTGCACCCCAACTGACAAATTTGCTCCAAGGCCACGAACGGATCGCGACAGACATCAAACGCACGGTGAAACGTCACATTGCAACGCAGGCTGCCATCGGCACGGCGGCAGAGGCCCATCCAGCGGCGACAGGCGCCAAGGTCCACATCGCCCCCTGGCGTCAGCGCGCCGATTACCACCCCGTCGGCACCCTCGCCGAGCGCCATGCGAATGTCGCCGGCCATCTGCTCCACCTCAGCGTTGTCATAGACGAAGTTGCCGGCGCGCGAGCGGATCAGCACATGGACCCGCACACCCGCCGGACGACAAATGCCCACTGCTTCGCGAATCATCTCACGACTGGGCGTCAGCCCGTCGAGTTCCAGCTCACGGCACAACTCCACGCGGTCGGCACCGCCCTCCGCGGCCGCCCTGACGCTCGCCAGGTTGCCACAACACACTTCCAACCGTCTCATCATTGTGCGCTTTGAACCGAGGTGGCACGAGCGTTTTTCTCGCTGTCATCGAGTTGCAAGTCGCTCTTCACGCTGCGCTCGCTGGAGCGGAAACAGACCGGCACCTGCGTGACCTGTCCAGGCTTCAACGAGAACATCATGCTGCGGGTGAGCACATCGCCACCCTTCAGGCGCGTGCCTGTGGTGAGCAGATAGTCGCCCGCAGGCAACTGCAGGCCCTTGCGGAATTTCTCCGTCACGGTCGGATCATCGTCAGCGTAGTCGAGCGACTGGGGGCGTCCGTCAACCATGCGCGAGATGGTGTAGCCATGATAGTACATGACGTCGGGTGCCACATCCAGTTTGAGTGTGCCCTGTGGGAGCTGCGAGGCGGCTGCCGTATCTTTGAGGCCGAGCCAGCGGTCCCCGTCGGCCACACGCGCCTTGCCCAGAGGGTCGAGCTCCGCCCTTAGGCCCAGCGCACGTGCGCCCGCCACCGTGAAGAGTTCCCGGCTGTGAGCGTCTGAGCGGCGGGTGTCATAGACGCCGGCCACCGAGAGACAGAGCTGCTTGGGATTGTTGGTGTTGTCCACCCGGACGTTGCGCTCCACCCAGTCTGTCCATTGCGAAGCCGTCATCTTGGGCAATCGGCGTTGCAGGTAAGCCACATAGGGGCGCAAGGGCTCTGTGGAGACGCGCACGCCACCGCTGCGCAAGGCCACGTCGCTCATCAGGCATGCGTCGCGCAAGACATCGAGCGTGACGTCGCGCAAGTCCTTCTCACTCAACCCCTGCAACACGAGGCCGGCTTGCGGATGCTTCTCCTTGAGAAACTGCGCCAGCACACGCCAGTTGCTACGCGCCTTGCGTAGCACCTCATTGTCGCCATGATAGAAGGCGGCTTGCTGATAGTCGGTGCGGATCTTGTCCTCAGCCTGCAGGCGACGCCCGTTGTCGCTCACCGTGTCGACGACGCTGCGGTCGGGCTCCTCAAGCGTGCTGACAGGCACATGCCAGTCATACTCCATGGTCCAGCCACTACCCGTCTTGTGGCACGGCGTGAGGGTCATCTCGGTCGTGTAGGCATCGGCCTTCCGCACACCGTAGGCGCCGGGCGTGCTCACCCACACCTGCAGGTCTCCATAACCCGTGGTGAACGATGCGCGTCCCTCAGCATCGGTCGTGGCGGTGTGGAGCGGATAGAACTCGGAGTAGTTGTATAGACGGAAGTCGACTGTGGCGTCGGGGATGGGGGCGCCCGCCTCGTCGACCACCTTCACGTGCAAGGTCTTGGTGGGAGCATAGGTGGCGGTGGTCGGTATCTCATGGCCCGCATAGTCGAAGGTCCGGACGAGCATGGCACGGCTGGCGGCCCAGTTGAACCAGCCCTTGTCGAGCACAGCCTCAGGCTCGCAGGCACCCATGAAGCGCCAACGGCCGTCGACCCACACCTCCACCCAGGCATGGTTGTCGTCGGTGTGGGCCCAGCGCGGACAATAGACCTGTCGGGCGGGAATGCCCACGGCGCGCAAGGCCGACACGGTGAACGTGCTCTCCTCGCCACAACGGCCGATGCTGTTGCGCATGGTGGCCAGCGGGGCCGACGTGCGGCCGTCGCTGGGACGGTAGCTCACCTTCTCATGGCACCAGTGGTTGACCTCCAGAGCGGCCTGCTCCATGGAGAGCCCCTTGAGGCGTGGCACCAACTCCTTATAGATAACCGTGCGCGCGTCGTCGAGCGACTCATTGTTGACACGGACAGGAAGCACAAAGTTCTCAAACTCCCACATCGGCACACGCTGGCCCCACGGCATCTCCGCGCGCGCCTTGAGAGCCATGCGCACCTGCCGGCGCCAATAGGCCCTGGGATAATCCACGCTGTCGGGCGTGGGCATGCTCCGGTAGAGAAACGCAAGACACTCGGTCTCGCTCTGTGCTGCGGCGGGCAGGCACAAGGCCGCAAGCAGGATGGCGGCCAGCAATCGTCTTTTCTTCATAGTGTGGTTTAGGTTGGAGTCAAACATTTTTCCGGGTCGGGGCCTCATAGTGCCCATTGACCTTGATGGGTTCGATATGGATGCTCACAAGCGTATCGGCTCCGAAGTGGTCCTTCAGCCGCCGCTCGATGTCGGAGGCATGATTGTGAGCGTCATAAAGCGAGAGCGCTCCTGGCATGCGGACATGCATCTCGATGGCGACGCGGTTGCCGATGCGGCGCGTGCGGAGGTTGTGCACCTCACACACACCTTCCTCGCCATTGGCAATCTGCACGATCTCGTCTTCATCCGCCTCGGGCAGGCTGGCATCGGTCAGTTCGCCCACCGACTGCATGACCAAGCCCCAGGCCGCCTTGATGATAAAGGCGCTCACGATGATGGCAGCCAGCGGATCGAGCACGGCCCACCGTTCGCCCAGGAGGATGGCGCCACCGATGCCCACCATCGTGCCGATGCTCGACAGGGCGTCACTACGGTGGTGCCAGGCATTGGCCACGCAAGCCTCCGAGTGGCACTTGCGGCCCACGCGCACCGTGAATTGGTAAGCCCACTCCTTGAGCACTATGCTCACCACAGCAGCCACGAGCGCCACGGTGCCAGGCTGCTGGAGCGTCTCGCCACAGATGGCACGGTAAGTCTTGACGACACCCGAATAACAGATCATCACGCCCACCACAAACAGCGACAGGCCGATGATGGCCGTGGCCAGCGTCTCATACTTGCCGTGCCCATAGTCATGGCTCTTGTCCGTGGGCTTGCTGCTGATCTTCACAAACACCAGCACCACCACGTCTGTGGCAAAGTCGGTGAGCGAGTGGATGGCATCGGCTATCATGGCAGCCGAATGTCCCAGGATGCCGGCGGCAAACTTCAGAAGGAGCAGCACCACATTGACGATGCTGCCCGCTATTGTCACCCTGCAAACGGCCCTCACACGGTCGGGGGTTTCTTCGGTTTTATCTTCTTTTTTCATATCAAAAAGCAATTCAAGAGTCTTTCGTTTATTCATGTCTTGCAGCATGCGGAACAACAAACTGTTTGCCAATGGCGCATCGGCGGACATGAAATTCTGATTACAAAAAATCTCGCAAGACTAACCGCGGTTAGCAAACTTGCGAGATCTCCCGTAAGGCGACTTCATCAAATCACCTCCTTATAAAAAAACAGGTAAGCTAAGGATTACTTCTTGGCCTTAGCGGCGGCACTCACCTTGCTCTTGTAGGCCTTGTTCAGGCCAGCCACCACCTCGTTGGTGATGTCATAGGCCTTGTCGGCATAGAGCAAGTTGTCACCCTGCTTGGAGAAGATGAGACTGTACTTCTTGTCCTTGTTGTAGACAGCCAGGTAGTGCTGCAGCGAATCGTGCAGGGCCTTGTTGAAGTTTTCCGTCTCCGTCTGGAACTCGGCGCTCAGGCGCTGGTTGAGCACCTGCAGGTCGTTGTTCTGCTTCTGCAAGCCAGCCTGGATGGCCTCGGCCTGTTCGCGGGTATAGGCATTCTGCTGGATTTTCTGCTGGAAATTGGCGGCGGCAGCCTGCAACTGCTGTTGCTTGGAGGCCAACGTCTTCTGGATGTTGTTGCCCTTGGTCTCGAGGATCTTGCTGTACTCCTTGCAGAAGGTGTACTGCGTCATGATAGAGTCGACCTCCACATAAGCGATCTTGGTGCCCTCGCCCGACTTCGGAGCGGCTGCAGCGGTCTTGTCGTCCATCTTGGGGCTACTCTTGTCACAAGAGACAAGGCCCAGGGTTGTCATGGCCGAAAGGGCCACCGCAAGAATGATGTTCTTCTTCATTTCTTAAAATAAGTGTTTTGTTATTTTTCCTTTTTATGAAAGCAACGACTTTCTCGAACGGGCTTCACGGTCCTGGTCGAGCACACAATGGATGCCACGATCACGCATGGCCTTGCTGTCATGGATGTGCTGCGACTCAAACCGGCCATTCTTCTTGAAAATGACTTTCACCGACAACAGCACAACGGCAATAGCAATTATTAACACGCTTAATAGCAAAGTCTCCATCATTTTTGTTACTTTTGCATTATGATTTGCACCATTAATGTTGCAAAGTTAAGGCAAAAAGTGGAGATTGCAAAGAAAATTTTGATAAACCTTTATAAAAAACAAACATTATGGCAGAATTGAAACCTGCTCGCGTTTTCGAGCAATTTGCAAAAATCAATCAGATTCCTCGCCCTTCCAAGCATGAGGACGAGATGATTGCTTACCTCAAGAAGTTCGGCGAAGACCACGGACTGGAGACCCTGGTCGACGAGACTGGCAACGTGCTCATCCGCAAACCAGCCACCAAGGGCTACGAGAACCGCGCGACTACCATTCTGCAGAGCCACATGGACATGGTGTGCGACAAGCTGGTCGATGTGGACTTCGACTTCCACAAGGATGCCATCCAGACTTACGTGGAGGGCGACTGGATGCACGCCAAAGGCACCACGCTGGGTGCTGACGACGGCATCGGCGACGCCATCGAACTGGCCATCCTGGCTGCTGACGACATCGAGCACGGCCCCATCGAGTGTGTCTTCACACGTGATGAGGAGACAGGACTGACAGGTGCCTTCGGCATGAAGGCCGGATTCATGACGGGCAGCTACCTCATCAACCTCGACTCGGAGGACGAGGGACAGATCTTCGTGTCGTGCGCCGGTGGCATCAACACATCGGCCTCATTCAACTTCGCCCGTGAGGAGGCGCCCAAGGGCTACTTCTTCATGGAAGGAACGCTCAAGGGACTGAACGGCGGACACTCTGGCGACGACATCAACAAGAAGCGCGCCAACGCCATCAAGATCCTGGCTCGTTTCCTCTACATGCAGCAGGAGAAGACGGATCTGCGCCTGGCACAATGGAACTCGGGCAAGATGCACAACGCCATCCCTCGCGACGGCAAGATCGTGTTCGCCGTCCCCGCTGACAAGAAGGAAGAGGTGAAGGCCGACTGGAACAACTTCCAGAAGGATGTGGAGGACGAGTACCACGTGACCGACACACACATGGAGTGGAAGCTCGGCAGCACCGACGCGCAGCCCGTCTTGCCAAAGGCCGTGAGCGTCAACCTCATCCGCGCCATCCAGGCTGTGGACAATGGCGTGTTGGCCATGTGCCAGGACGAGGCCCTGGCGTGGATGGTGGAGACATCGAGCAACATCGCCAGCGTGCAGACGGAAGAGAACAAGGTGAACATCGTCAGCAGCCAGCGCTCCAACGTCATGAGCAACCTGAAGAACATGGCCAACGCCGTGAAGGCTACCTTCCAGCTGGCGGGAGCCGAGGTGAAGCAGAACGACGGCTACCCCGCCTGGAAGATGAACCCGGAGTCGAAATTGGTGAAGATCACCGTAGAGGCTTACAAGAAGCTCTTCGGCAAGGCTCCCATCGTGAAAGGCATCCACGCCGGCCTGGAGTGCGGTCTGTTCTCGGAGAAGTATCCTCACCTCGACATGGTGTCGTTTGGCCCGACGCTCCGCAACGTCCACACGCCTGACGAGTGCCTGCTCATACCGACCGTGCAGATGGTCTGGGATCATCTGCTTGAGATCTTGAAGAACATACCCGCAAAGGCATGAGAAAGTGTTGCTTAGCCACCATGGCCCTGCTCACCGCCCTACTCTCCGGATGCGGTCGGGGCCATGAGGCCAAGGGATTGGTCAAAGAGTTTATGACCACACAGATGGGCATAAGCGACTATGACATTGTCGAGTGCAGCTCTCTCGACTCCACTTTCTTCGTCTCCGACTCGATGGTCTACGTCATGCGGAAACAAGTGGCCGGCAAGGTCAAGGGCAGCTACGCCAAACCTTCGTCCAAGCTGCTCTACCTCAACGTGAAATACGCCATCGGCAAAGACACGGTCAAGCAGACATTCTATCTTGACGACAAACTGACAGGAGTCGTTTCGATCAAGAACAATTGAGCTGCCCACCCCATGGCCACTTCGCCAAACCACGAAGTTGCCCTCTCAGCATAAAATGACAGAAGCGGATGTCCGTAAACAGATCCATACTGTTTGGCCGACATTCGCTTCTGTCGTCTTTTAAGGCGTGCGTAAACCCATTGTCTCCATTGTCGTTTTCTATAAAATAGCTATTACCTTCCCAATTGTCGGAATGGGCGCACCTTGAAGAAAACGGACAATGTATATAAAA
>DJOV01000059.1 GCA_002437285.1 Prevotella sp. UBA6429
TAACTGCTTTTTTCGTGTGGCCGGCGTAATTAGCCGAACATCGCCCTGATGTCGCCCAGCACCTGAGAGGCTGTCTCCCATGTTCCTTCGTCTTTGCTGGCGGCCAGGCGTGAGAGGCCTTGGTAGGCTTGATGGAGGAGCGTGTCGCCTACGGGGTCGTTGATGATTTGTTTCAATACTTGACGGTCTCCAGCCATCAGGATGCTGCCGTAGAGGTCGATGGCCTCGTCGGTGTCGCCCTCTCGTTCGAGTTGGATGGCCTCGGCCAACTGGCTTTTCATGGTTTCTTGCTTGTTCATGTCTGTATTGGATAAGTAGGGTTAGTCCGTGGGATGAAAGGCATTAATAATGTCTGCATAATCGTTGTGTAATTATCATTTTCAAATGTGTCAATGATATTTGGAGATAGTCGCCTGTAGATATTTTCCTCTATTTATAATCGTAACATGTAAGATTGTTGTGGGTTTCCGCAGTTTTCTTTCGCAAAATTAGCTCTTTCGATTATCTCGCAAAAGGTTTTTGCGGATTTTCGTAGTTTTCTTTCGTGGAATTAACTGTTACGGCTTGATATTTTGAATTCGTTAACATATAATGGGAATACGCCGCGTTGGCGCATATAAAACTGCAATATTGCTTCACCCCTGACGGAAGCTTTAACGGGCATGCGCTGATCATGAAAAGAGACTCTGTGTCGGTTGGCGGTAAGAAGGTCGTGACAGATTGGGAAAGCGTAATAGACAATGATATTTACGGCAGATGGAATTTGCTTTATGACTCGAAGTTAAAGGAAAGGGTCGTCATCATGCAATATGCCAGTACTATTAAGTTTCACAGCAATCTGTTTTTTGAAAGTGTGAATGACAGCATCCTGGAAGTGTCTGTTTCTTTAGGCGACACAATCATCAAGATGCACCGCGACAACTAATGTTACTCAAATTTGAGAGAAAAGCCGCAAGCTCCATCATGGACCTTGCGGCTTTTCTCGTTTTTTTTGCTTTGTATGGTGGGCTACGTGTCCCACGTCGCTGCGACCTGTCCGTTACCTGTGGTGGCTGTGCGGCGAGTCATCGCTGCGAATGATTTCCGGCTGCGCAGGAGGGACCAGGTCGAGCGAGACCTGTTTTTTACCTATGAATTCAGAAAGAACGTATAATTTTAGCGGCAAACAGGCATCTCATGTCGAAAATATTTTGTACATTTGGCGGCACCTATTTGGTTACCAACCTCAAGACACGACATGGATCCAGAAATATCATCCCGGCTTCGCGACTTCTCGTGCGGCCTGTTCCTTATGTTCCAGATACTCGGAACGGTGGCACTCTATATCAAGGGGCGCACGCACCAGTTGCAGCGCTCGGCCTTTTACTTCATGCTCTATCTGCTCGGAATAAGTCTTTTCGAGTTTTTCGAGTTTTTTGTCTACAGTTTTCTCGGCGACCGCCAGACTGCCATCACCAACATGTTGCAGATGACGGTGGTGCCCCTGGCCCTGATGCTGCTCTACCGCCTGACCCATTCCCATGGCCTGCGCCTGTCGCTGGCCGTCCTCAATGCCTCACCTTACGTGATGTCGCTGGCCGTCTATGCCATCCGCCCGTCAGACATGATCTACAAGGGCATCCTGTGGGTGGCCTTGGCCCACTCCGTCTTCACCATCGCTTACGGCGTGGTGGCCGTCAGGCAGTTCAACAAGCGCCTGGTGGCCTGCTTCTCCTCTGACGACAACCTGTCGTTGCGCTGGATGAGGCTCTTCCTCCTGCTCTACGTCGCCTTGGCCGTGGTGTGGTTTGTCACCACCAAGACGTCAACCCACTACGCGGCCGCATACTATAATGTGATGTGTTCGGTCATACTCGCCCTGTTGTGTTACTTTGTGTATCGGCAGGAAGACATGCTTGAAGTCTTGCAGAATTCGGCAGCGGGCGACGGTCATGATGCCCAACCGGACGACCCGTCCTTGGCGAACCCTGCAGACGGCCGGTCCCGTTATCATTTCGATGAAGTGTTCCGTGAAGTGTTCCGTGAGAAGTGCATCTACTTGAATCCGCAGCTCAACATCAACGACCTGGCGCAGGAACTGGGCACCAACCGTACCTATCTGTCCAACTACATCAACCAGCAGTTGCACTCCACGTTCTACGAGTATGTCAACGGTTGGCGGATTGAACACGCCATGAGGCTGCTCGCCACGACAGAACTTTCGCTCCAGGAAGTGGCCATGCAGTCGGGCTTCAACTCCATCAGCAGCTTCCGTAGGTATTTCGTGGGCAAGATGGGGCAGACCCCTTCGGCCTACAAGAAAGGCCTCAGGGAATAGAAGAGCGTGAACCATCCACCATGTCGTGGGTGATGATGACAGCGGAGGGACGATGCTTTTTCAGTAAAGTTGCATGTTTGTTTCCAGTTCGAGGCGTTGCCAATGCTTCAAGCCGTAAAAAAGAAGCGCCAATCGGTGCAAAAGGGCTGTCGGCAACGTGTTAGGCCTTGTGCGCTTGCCATGGAAAGTCTAATTTTGCAAGCGGAAATTCGATTGGTTACAACGCTTAAACTTTACCGTTATGAAACAACTTTCCCTTTTTCTTTTATTTCTCGTTTGCATGACGCTTCCACCGTGGGGCGTACACACGGCAGAGGCACAGACTGCTCCAACATTTGAACAGGTGTTTGACGGACGGTCGTTGCCCACCTTCTTTGCTGATGTGGATGGCGATGGCAAGCAGGAATATGTCATGGAGAACCCGCACCAATGGCGCTCGCTTTCTGGGCAAAAAGTGATGCCCATGCCCGATGACATGTATGTGTCGTGGTTTGACTGGAGCATGCTTCAGCTCAATGCGGAGCCATGGCCCGCCTTCGCCAGATTCCAACGCAACAGCTATGACAGCTTTGGCGACGTGGTTATTTTCCGTAATGGGAAATATCAGCATGACGCATCTCTTTATCCGATGAAGAACTGCGTGGGCGGCACCTGGGCCGACATCAACCTGGACGGCCGTATGGACATGCTCTACTGGCAGAACGAGAGCAAGAGCTACAAGGGTAAGCGGTATGTGCCCTATGTCATGATGCAGCGGGCCGACGGAACGTTCACCAGGCAGCCTTTTCTGGTGGTGACCGACCCTGACGAACTGCGCAATGCCGAGTATGCCGCCGGAGGAAACGGCACATTCTCGGTGAGTACGGGCAATGCCTTCTCGGGATTTGCGTCTGCTGACAATGGCGGTTTCTCCACAGGCCCCATGACAGTGGTCGACTTCAATCAGGATGGCTATCCCGACTTCATCGACAAGGATGGCAACTCCTATATCTCGCTCGGCGACGGACGCTACTACCAGGCTTCCATCAAGGGCGACGTGCATAGTGCCGATGTGAACGGTGACGGGCTGACCGACCTGCTCCTGTATTACAACGGACAGCTCACGCTGAAGCTCAACCATGGAAACGGGTTCACGGACACCGACCTGCTGACAAACTATAACCTGAAGGGTGTGCATGTGCTCGACTGCGACGGCGATGGCCTGTTGGACATTCTCGTTACCTTGGCAGCAGAGGATGCCAGCTATCTGGCCTTCTTCAGAAACCAGGGCAACGGCACCTTCAAGCGTACCGTGAGAAGCTTCACGGGATACCACAACTGGCAAGAGCCCTGTTTCGTCAACAACAACGGACGCCCCAGCATGATATCCTTGGCCACGCAGTATGGGGGCGATCAGTCGCGTGTCATCTGTTGGAACTGGGATGCCTCGTTCCGTGTGGACACGGTGGCTCTCAATCCAACAAGGAGTCATGCGTGCAGCATGCCCGTCAAAGATATGGACGGTGACGGCAAGGTGGACATCCTTTGCGAGATGAATGACCAGAAAGGCCTCCTGCATTGTGCGGTCGACAAGGCCAATACGCCTCCCGCCAAAATGGCGAAGCCCCGTCTGGCGCTCGACAAGTCGACGGGCATGTTGCGTGTGGAGTGGGCGCCTGGCAGCGACGCGGAGAATGCCGTGGGCGACTTGACTTATGAACTCGAGATAACGTCGGCGGATGGGAGATACCTCTTCCGTGCCGTCACCAAGAGTCTCTTCTCGATGGCTGCAGCGGGTAGCTGGGGCGAGCCGAGCGTGCAGGTGCGTGTGCGTGCCGTCGACGCTTGTGGCATGAAGGGCGAATGGAGCGACAAAACCGTGCAGTCTGACATCCTGCAGGTTCCGTCCTTTGCGCTCAGCCACACGGCCATGAGCGGCTGCGACACCCTCTTCGTCGATGTGCTCAACGGTGCTGAGTGCGTGATGAGAGGCCTGCCCGACGGCACACTCGTGACCGCCGCTGACGGGCGCAAGGGCATCCTCTTCGCCTCGCACGGCAAGAAGACGGTGGAGCTGACCAGCGCTGACGGCCTGACAGCCAGAAGGGAAGTGGACGTGATGCCCCTGCGCGTCACTGAGTTTGGCAGTCCGGGATTCTGTGACACGAATGATGTGCCGAGCGGCCTCTATTTCGATTATGCGCAGACAGGTGTCATGCAAGCCATAACGAGCAGCGGCTATTTCTGCTGGAACGGGCAGAAATACGAGAAACAACCCGTCTTTGGCTTTTCAGACGGAGGCGTGTATGGCGGCTACATCGGGGATGCGAACATGGACGGACTGCCCGATGTCCTCGGGAGCACGGGCCGCACTTCTGGCTCGCAGGACAACTACGAGATTGAGGTGGCCATCAACCAAGGTGATGGCGAGTTTGAGAAAAAGAAAGCATCATTTACCTTCTCATCACTACCTAACGGCGGCACCCCATCCTTCACTGCACCTGTCGACTTTGACAATGACGGATGTGTGGAGTACATCATAGGCTCCGACCTCTACACCAACGGAATGACCGGGATGAGCCAGGCGCTTCCCCTTGACTTAGGCGATGAGAAACTTGATCGCATTGCCAAGTATGCCATGGCCGACTTCGACAGGGATGGGCGCATCGACCTGTATGCGACCGTGAAGGATGCCAACGGCGGCTACAAGCCTGTCCTCGTCTTTAACGAAGGAGGCGGGAAATGCTCTGTGGCGGAGCTCCCGGCCGGCATTGACGCAAGAGACAACTGGAAGGCTTATGATGTGGATGGGGACGGATTCATGGACTTGGTGTATATAGACACGTCCTGGAACCAGTATAAGATTCTCCGCAACTTGGGCGGACGCCGTTTCGCGGACCAGGTGGAAGACACCGACTTGTGCCTGATACCCCTGGATGTGGACCTGGATGGACGGGCTGACTATGAGGACAAGAACGGCAATTTTGTCGTCAGCAACCATGGGACTCCCCTTGTCGTCCCCAATGCGGCAGGCATTCAAATAGCGAGAAATGGTGGTTGGCAATATGCCGACATTGACTGTGACGGCGTGCCCGACTGCTTGGGCGCAAACCAATATGATTATTGGGCCGACGCTTTCCTGAGGATTGCCAATGTCAACACGCCGCCTACAGCTCCTGTCACCGTGATGGCCACGCAGACGGAAGACGAGGTGGTGGTCAGCTGGGACGGTGCCACCGACAAGGAGAGCACCGCGGGGCAGTTGCGCTACAACATCAGTATCAAGGAGAAAGGTGCCACTGGCGACAATGCTTACGTGTGGTCGCCCCTCAACGCCACCAGTGACAAGGCACTGATGACAGAGACACTGGGGTATCTCACCCATTACCGGCAGGCCACCCGCTTGCCCATGCCTGTCGAGCGGTTCCAGGCCGGGAAGACTTATGAAATATGCGTTCAGACCATAGACCCCTGGGCTGCCAGCTCGCCGTTCTCCAAGGTGATAGAGTTTAAGCCGCAGGCCGAGTGCCACATCGTGCTTCCTGAGAAGGGTGGAGTGGGAGAGTACATCCCTTACCGCACGGTGAACAATGTGAAGGGTTCGTTGGCCATCCGCAAGGCCGATGGCATGGACCTCTCGCGTGACAATCACATCCTGTGGAACACACCGGGCCTGAAGACCGTGACGACCACCAACACAGGCTCATTGAAGGAGAGCACCACGCAGATCCTGATTGTGGATAGGCCGGACCTCAGTGTGCAGGTGCCTGCCAAGGTGCTGGCCGGGCAGACGCTGGTGCTGGACATGCCCGAGTGTATGCGTAATGAGGGAGCAAAGGCCACTGTCACCTCGGCGGAAGCCCATGTGGCCTATGATGCCAACAGCAACCAGGCAGTGGTGGCGATACCCGATGATGCAACCCGCTGCACGCTGACGCTCTCTTATGCCGATGATGTGTGGACGAAGGCCGTGACGCGCGACTACACCCTGACGGTCACCGGGCAGGGGTGGAGACCTCAGATAGCCGAGGTGAAGGTGGAGGGCACGCACGCAGCGGTCACCTGGGACGCGCAACAGACGTTGCCTGCGACGGAACTGTTCACGGGCAAGGTGAATGTCTATCGCGAAGGAAACGTGACGGATGCCTACGAACTGGTGGGACAGGCCGACCTGTCTGAGGGCGAGTTTGTGGATATGGAGAGCCGCGCCGATGTGCGCAGTTACCGCTACTTGCTGACGTTGCCCACCATCTATGGGGTTGAGAGCGTGCCCAGCCAGGCGCATGCCACCGTGCATGTCATGGCCAACCGAGGCATGGCCAACGATATCAACCTGCGCTGGACGCCCTATGAGGGTGCCGATATCGCGCAGTATGTGGTCTATGCTGGTTCTTCGCCCGAGGACCTTCGCGTGGTGGAGCGGCTGCCGGGAACGGCCCGCAGCTATGTGCACCACCGCACATCCGGTGATGTGACTTACTATGCGATTGGCTTTGTGCAGAAGGTGGCCCGTGGTGCGAAGGCCAAGGGAGCGGCTCGCAGCGGCGAGACGAAGGTGTCCAATGTCATCAGCAGTGCCGATGCCTATGACGTGAATGCCGTGACAGCGATAGAAATAGTCACCATGGAAGAGGTGGATGACTTCACCGAAGCCCTTACCGCACTTCACTTGCGTGCCTATGTCACGCCTGTGCAGGCTACCATCGGAGCGGTGGAGTGGTCCATCCTTTCCGGAGAGGCGACTGCCACACTGTCCGCTGGCGGAACATTGAGCGTGATTCCAGGCAGCAAAGGCGGTGATGTGGTGGTGCAGGCCAAGGCCACGGACGGTTCTGGCGTTACGGCCACGCGCACCTTCAATGTGCCTGTCAACGTCGGTGTGGATGCCATGATTGACGAATCCGAACCTGTGCGAATCTCTGCGTCAGTGGGCAAGGTCATGGTGTCGAACGTGCACAAGCCTATGCCGATGCTGGTGACCTCGCTCAGTGGAACGCCGGTCTGCTCTGTCACGGTGAGCTCCGACCATTCCGTTTCATTGCCTGCTGGCCTTTATGTTGTCAAAGTGGGCAACACCGTGCGCAAGGTGATGGTCAAATGATCTTGTGAAGGGAGTGCCGAAGGGGGGGCGGCACTCGCCTTTGCTTCAGGCCCGGCGTGCATCGCCTCGGAAACGGGATGGTGTGCGTCGGGCTTCTCCGTTCCTACAGGTTGCTCATCTTGCCTTGTGCGACATCTTGCGGAACCGCCACCACATCATGGCACCGGCGGATGTGAGGCCGAAGGGAAATGCCATCCAGACGCCCACCAGGCCGAAGCCCAGCACGAAGCCGCAGAGGTAGCCCATCGGTAGCGAGATGACAAAGAAGGCGATGAAGGCGATGACCATGAGCGGCTTCACGTCGGCGATGCCGCGCAAGGCATTGGCATAGTTGATCTGCAGGCCGTCGCCAAACTGGTAGATGAAGAAGGGCACCATGAGCGTGAGCACCGTCTGCGACACTTCAGCTGAGTCGGTGAACCAGCCGCCGATGTGGTTGCGCAGGAGGAAGATGATGCCGCCGAGCAACAGCTCCAGAGCCACCATGACGTGCAGGCCTGCCGTCACCGTGTGCTGGAGGTTCTCGTAGTCGCGCTGCCCGTTGAAGTAGCTGGTGCGCACGGCAACGGCCGCCCCCAGGCCGTAGTAGACCATGAAGGTGAACTGTGAGATGGTGATCATCACCTGGTGGGAGGCCAGGGCGATGGTGCCCAGCCAGCCCACCATGATAATCGACAGTGAGAACGAGGCGGTCTCCATGCCCATCTCGAGGGCTATCGGCGTGCCGAGCGCAGCCAGGCGGCGCACCAGCTGGCGCGGCCATCCCTGGTGAAAGAATCCCTCGTGGTAGGGACGCATCTTCTTGCTCGACAGGAAAACGGCGGCGAACAGCAGCACCATGAACGCACGCGACAGGAGTGTGGCCACGCCGGCGCCCACCACGCCCAGCTCGGGCAGGCCCGCCTTGCCGTAGATGAGCACGTAGTTGCCCACGATGTTGATGAGGTTGCCCGTGAGCAGAATCCACATGGAGGTACGCGTCTCGGTGATGCTGTCGGTAAACTGCTTGAAGGCGTTGAACAACATGACGAACGGCAGCGAGGCCAGCAACACCAGGTAGTAGGGACGCATCAGCGGCAGCAGTTCCTCTGGCTGGCCGATGTTGCCCAGGTTGAAGAAAAGAATGGCCAGCGCCGCCATCATCAGCAGGCCTGCCAGTGTGTTGGTGAGCAGCGAGCAGCGCAGCGCGTTGCCGGCCTGCGGCAGCTCGCCGCGCCCGAAGAGGCTGCCCACGATGGGCGTGAGACCGTAGGAAAAGCCCGTTCCGGTGATGATGACGAGGTTCATGATGTTGTTGACAAACGAGGCGGCGCCCAGTTCGGTGGTGCTGTGATGGCCCACCATCATGGTGTCGGCGAAGCCTAAGATGATCATGCCCAGTTGCCCGATCATGATGGGCAGTCCCAAGGAAAGGAGCGAGCGGTAGTGGTATGGATAAAATCTCATGTCTCTTGTTGTCTTGTTGTGCTTAGGCGCCGTTGATGCGGCGCCAAAGTGCAAAGTTACGGATTTTTGGCCGTATTCTAAATCAATTGGAGAAGATTTGGAGTGATGAGACTAATGTCTTCCGAAATAACGTAACTGAAGTTTCCCACCCCT
>DJOV01000079.1 GCA_002437285.1 Prevotella sp. UBA6429
TTTTTTATATACATTGTCCGCTTTCTTCAAAAGCGGTCCGCCTCAACTATTGGGCCTGCAATGGCGTTTTTGGTAATGATGGAGAGAAAACAGACACCGAAGACCTATACGAGATGGGAGAAAATCAGATTGACCCACAATTATTTGGAATAATGGTGGGCAAATCGTAATTTTGCATAAGAAATGTGGTCATCACAAAACAAAAGAACGACAAAAATCAAGATGAAGGCTTATCCCAAGACCTATACTGACACCTGCAACGAGTGTCCCTCCATTCCCTCAGGGTGCACACTTCACGTCAAGACGTTCGATCAGTTTACTTGCGATGAATTGTACGAGTTGCTTCGCATCCGCTCGGAAGTGTTCATCGTGGAGCAGAACTGTGTGTATCAAGACCTTGACAACCATGACCAGACCGCCATCCACCTGTGGCTGACCCATGGAGACAAGGTGGTGGCCCTGTGCCGCGTGTGTCCCGCCGGCACCAAGATGCGCAGCGTGAGCATAGGCCGCGTCATCACCACCGAGCGCGGCAAAGGCTACGGCCTGTCCATTGTGAAGTCAGCCATCGCCATCGCCCGCGAGCGACTGGAAGAGGTGGGGCACATCGACATAGAAGCCCAGCTGACCAAGAAGGCCTTCTATGAGAAGCTCGGGTTTGTGGCCACGTCTGAGCCCTTCATGATGGAAGGACTGTACCACCTGGACATGAAGTTGACCTTCTGAACATTCACTCACGCCCACATCATCCCGCTTATGCAGAACCGTCTGATTCAGGCCCTATTGTTCCTCACATCCCTATTGGCCGCCATCCCCACGCCCGCCAAGGTCGAAGGCGTCCACACCGCGCGCCAAATCATGCTTCGCGGCAAGCAGCACCTGCACAAGGGTGACTACAACTCCGCCCTGTCATGCTTTCTGAAATACATTCAACAGGAAGAGAGCCTTGCGCGCAAAGACACATCCGACCTGCTCGACACCTACTATAATATAGGTGGCATCTATTCCGTCTACCAAGATTTCGCTCAAGCCCTCGACATCTACGAGAGTGGCTTCCAGCTGAGCAAGGCGGCCAACAATGCGGAAATGCAGTTTAAGTTTCTCAACAACATGGTCGGTGCCAGCTGTAATATCGGGAAAGCGGACTACGCCTCGCGTCTCAACAAGACGATGAGAGACCTCCGCGGCATCCATCCCGGCATGCAGCAGTTCTACTACTGCTTCAACAACGGCTTCATCGCAGGCAGCCGCAACAAGCAAGACGAAAAGATCATGTGGATGAACAAGGCCATCGCCACCGCCACCAGCCATCACCTCCCCCAAAAGATGAAGGTGTATCCCTATTCGGAGATATACCAAAGTTACGAGAAGCAGGGCAAGCTGAAACAAGCCCTCGAGGCCCTGCTGAAGTATGACACGCTCGCCCATGAAATCAACCGGCAGTCGTCGGGAGCCCACGACAGCAACGCATTCGCCTACCTCTTTGCCGACTGCTACAAGGGCCTCATGCGCATCTACACGAAGATGGGCGACAAGGAGAAGGCCCTCTACTACCAAAACGAGTTTTTCCGCTACAACGACTCACTGCTCAACATCAACGAATACTCGAAGATCAAGAACCAGCACCTCAACTACGAGAATCGCCAGACCCAGCTCATCATCAGCAGCCAGCAGAAGACCATCCTCTACCAGAAGATTTGCCTGGCGATGCTCGCCGTGCTCGTCGTCACCGCCTTGGCCGCCATCATCATCATCCGGCGACAGCGCAAGGTGCTATACGACACCAACATCGCCCTGTTTGACCGCAACAACGAGTTGGTCGAAGCCAAGGCCGACACCCCACCGACCTCATCGGAGCACTCCGAAAAGTCGCCTTCGCTTCCCGGCAAGCCCTCCGCCGTCAACGAGCAACTGCTGCAGCGCATCGTCGAGGCGCTCAATGACGAGCGCAACTTCTGCAATCCCGATTTCAACCTGACAGTCCTGGCACAAATCATCGGGTCGAACACCAACTACGTGTCGCAAGCCATCAACACCTCGTTCAACAAAAACTTCCGCACCCTCCTCAACGAGCACCGCATCAAGGAAGCCATGCGCCGAATGAAGGACAACACCGAATACAGTAACTACAGCATACAAGGCATATCGGAAAGTGTAGGATTCAAGTCAGCCTCCAACTTCATATCCGCCTTCAAGAAGATGACTGGAATGACACCCTCACTCTATCAGAAATTATCAAAAAACGAGTAGATTTCTTTTCAATTTATGAATTAGAAAGGCTAAAAGCTGACGTTTATTCAGCTTTTAGCCTTTTTTTGTACCTTTGCAACCAACAAACACAACTATAAACGCTTATGAGAAAGCTTACACTTCTAACACTGTTATTCTTGGTTGGCCTGTGCTCCCATGCCAAGGACATCACCCCCTCGCAAGCCACAAGCATTGCCCAGCGATTTCTCGGGCAACAGGCCGGCAGTGGCGCCAAGAGGGCTGCCGCCAAGTTGCAACTGGCCTACACGGGCCGCAACACCACCGGCCAGAACTGCCTCTACGTGTTCAACGCCCCAAGCGCCCAGGGCTACGTGATTGTGGCCGCCGACGACCAAGCCGACGAAATACTCGGCTATAGCGACAGCGGCACCTTCTCCATGACCGACATGCCTGACAACCTGCGGTCATGGATAGGCACCTACATCGACCAGATCAGTTATCTCAAGCGCACCCATCTCACAAAAAGCAAGGCACCAGCCTCCGCGCCCTACGAAAAAGAGGTGAAGCCCCTGCTGGGCAACATCCAGTGGAACCAGGACTCACCCTACAACGACCAATGCCCCGCCTACGACATCAGTTCGCGTTGTGCCACAGGCTGTGTGGCCACAGCCATGGCCCAGGTCATGTACTACAACCGCTGGCCCGAGCAAGGCGTCGGCACCCACACCTACGCCCCCTCCATCCTGAACGGCAAGACGCTGACCGCTGACTTCGCCAACACCCATTACGCCTGGGACGCCATGCTGCCCCAATATGACGCCAACAGCAGCGACGAGTCGCGCGAAGCCGTGGCCCAGCTGATGCTCCACTGCGGCGTCTCTGTCGACATGCAATACTCCAGTTCGAGCGGCGCGGCCAGCCTTCCCATACCCCAAGCCCTCGTCAACTACTTCGGCTACGACCGCGGCATCGCCTTCCGCACCCGCCAAAACTATTCGTCCACCGAGTGGCAGAGCATCATCATCGACGAGCTCGACCACCAGCGTCCGCTCATCGCCATGGGCCGCTCGTCAGCCGGCGGCCACTGCTTCGTGTTCGACGGCTACGACCGCAACGGCCTCATCCACGTCAACTGGGGCTGGGGTGGCATGAGCAACGGCTACTTCCGCACGTCAGCCCTCACCCCCGCCACCCAAGGCATCGGCGGAGCCGACGGCGGCTTCAACTACAACCAGTACATCGTGACGGGCATCCAGCGCCCTGTCGAGGGCACCCATTCAGACATTGAGCTCGTCTCGAGCGAAGGTCTTGTGCCCAGCAAGTCCCATGTGGACAAGGACACGCCACTCAACGTCACACTCCACGGCACCCTCTACAACGCCGGTTGGCAAGACGCGCCCCTCTACTTCGGCCTGGTCGCCGTCGACGCTGCCGGGCAGCAGACGGTCATCCAAAGCCTCAACGCTCCCGACACCGTGCAGATGGGCTACATGTACAACGGCCTCACCTTCGACAACGTGTCGCTCAGCTCACTTGCCGACGGCTCCTACCGCCTCTATCCCGCCGCCCGCTCCACCGAGGAGGGCTCGCCCTGGCACCCCATCCGCGACGAGTATGTGGGCTATCCCAACTACCTCAACGTGACCATGGCCAATGGTGCCGCCACCCTCACCTACCCCGACTACTTCTGCCTCAACGCCGACAGCGTGTCAATAGAGCCAGAAGTGTTTGCCAAGAAGCTCACGCAAGTGAAGGCCCACATCGCCAACACCGGCGACGTCAACTATCTCGGCGAGGTGCAACCCCTGTTGCTTGACGCCAAGACAGGGCGCAAGGTGGCCGAGGGAACCAAGCAGAAGATAGACCTGGCACCGGGTGCCGACATCGACATCGACTTTGTCGGCGCGTTCAACGTGGAGCCCGGCGACTACCTGCTCACCCTCATCGACGACGACGAGCGCCACATCTGCAACAGCCGGAAGGTCAGCATCCAGGCCGCACCCGACGAGGCTGTCGTCACCCCGGCCGAGCAACTGGCCTTCAAGGGCACCGTCAACAAGGAGAACCTCGACATCACGGCTCACATCAAGTGCACCTCCGGCTTCTACTCGGGCTATGCCTATCTCTTCATTCTCAACGAGAGCGGAGCCGTGCAGAAAGGTTGTCTCGACCCACAGTATTTCAGCGTGAAGGAAGGCGACATCGCCGACGTGCGCTTCACCGGTCCCTTTGAGAACGGTGTGGACGGCACCGTCTACACAGCCACCATCCTGCTCTACGACGGCACCAACTACGCCATCCTCGCACCGCGCGAGATGTCAACCTGCCAGTTCACCCTCGGCACAGAGACAGGAGTAGACGCCATCGTCCCCGGCAGCAACACCCTCAGCGAAGCCGCCATCTACAACATCAATGGCACACGCATACAGGCCACCGACCTCCACGCCCTGCCTCACGGCACTTACATCGTGAAGGCAAACGGCAAGACCTTCAAATTTTCAAAGTAAACACTCACGAAACCATACATTCTTGCACATATGAAGAAGAACACCATAACGTCTTTGGCTGCCCTTGCGGCCATGGCCCTGTGCGCCGCTCCTGTGGCGGCCCAGACCAAGGCACCGCTCGGCTCCCCCATGCCACACCGGGGCCTGAAGGCTCTCAAGCTGGCCGACAACCACAAGCAGGACAATGTACAGACGGTCCGCCAACTCAAGTCGCGCGCGCCACAAGCCACGCTCGCCCCGTCGCTGTTCTACGGCCGCACCTTCTACGGCTCACTCATCAACAGCACCGACTGGGCCTCCGCCTCGATCACCCAGGTGCCCTACGGCATCTACTCGTTTGAGATCGGCGACAACATCGCCCCCCAAGCCGTCATGACCGACCTCAGCTACAACTTCCTCTCGGGCGCCTACACCGGCGACAAGTTCATCGGCATCTATGCCATGGAGGTCATGGGCGGCCTCAACGGCGCCCGCTACATCACCATCGACCCTGCCACCAAGACAGAACTGAAAAACATCGTCTACGACACCAGCAAAGGCGGCTACTCGCTCCTGCCGTCTACGATGGCCTACAACAACATCGACAACACCATCTACTCGCTGCAGTACAACGATGACCTGTCGGGACTCAACTGGAGCCGTTACAATACCGACTACGACTGGATGGACAAGATCGCGGCCTTCCGCGGCAAATACAATGTGCTCACACTGGGCAACACCCCCGACGGCGAGATGTACTTCATCAACGTCTATGGTGACCTTTACCGCATCAACCGCGCCAACGGCCGCCCCTCGCTCATCGCCTGGACGGGCATCACGCCACAAGCCTACTCACAGTCGATGACCTACGACAACCGCACCGGACTCTTCCTGTGGGCCGCCATCAGCGATGAGGGCAACTGCCTCTACAGCGTCGACCCAGAGACCGCCCAGACGGAGCTCGTCGCCAAGTTTGGCAAGCAAGAGCAGTTCACCTCCATCTACTCGCTGGAGGAGAGCGCCAAGGACGACGCGCCCGCCAAGGTAGGCGACCTCAAGCTCAACTTCGCACAGGCCGGAAGCCTTGACGGCACCATCACCTTCACTGTCCCGACGAAGACCTATGCGGGCGCAACGCTCGGCACGTCGACACTCAACGTGTGGCTTGACGGCCAGAACCTGAAGGGCGTCGAGGCACAACCGGGCGAGCAGGTATCCATCCCCGTCTCGCTGGCCGAAGGCAACCACTATGTGGCCGTCAACTCGAAGAACGCCACCGGCTGGTCGCCCCTCGCCTCACTGAAACTGTTTGCCGGCTTCGACACGCCCGAGGCACCGGCAGCCGTGTCGTTCGCCAACGCTGACGGCACCAGCACCGTCACATGGTCGGCGCCCGCCGCGGGCGTCAACAAGGGATACATCGACCCGTCGGCCCTGACCTACACCGTGGTGCGCATGCCCGACAGCGTGACCGTGGCCGACCAGCACGCCGGCACCACCTTCACCGAGCCGACGCCTGCCGCCCTCCACAGCTACTCTTATCGCGTCTACGCCACCAACCACGGCAAGCGGAGCACCTATGGCGTGTCGAACAAGGTGACATGCGGCGATGCCTTCACCACACCCTACCGCCAGGCCTTTGACAGCCAGCAGACGTTTGACGACTACTTCACCGTCATCGACAACGACAGCGACGGGACCATATGGAAGTACCAGGAGTATGGCAGCATCGTGCGCTTCGACCTCGCTTGGGACAGCAAGAAGCAGGCCGACGACTGGCTCATCACGCCCGCCATCTCGCTCCAGGGCGGCAAGAACTACCGCGCCACCGTCAACCTGAAGACCTTCTCGAAGGGCTATCCCGAGTATTTCGACTTGCTGCTGGGTACCGACCCGAAGGACATCACGACCTTCCATGTGTTTAACGCGGCCGACAGCGTGGAGATCTATGAGACCTATTCCGACTACTCGGCCACGTTCAACGCTCCGGCCACGGGCAAATACTATGTGGCCCTGCGCTACCGCGGCGACAAGAGCAAGAACAGCAGCATGCTGCTCCTGAAGAGCTTCGCCGTAGACGAGGTGGGCAACACGCAGGCACCCGCCGCCGCTTCCGGTCTCAAGGTTATTCCGGGTGAGGACGACAAGATGGAGGCCACCGTCAGCTTCACCACACCCCAGAGCGACCTCAACGGTGATCCGCTCAGCGAAATCGCCAAGGTCAACGTCTACCGCAACGACGAGGCGGAGCCCGTCCACGTCTTTGAGGCTCCCGCCACCAATGCCCTTCTCTCATGGACCGACACCAAGGTGAAGCGTGTGGGCATGAACACCTACCGTGTCAAGGCTGCCAACGCCTATGGCGAGGGTGCAGCCGCCGTCGACTCGGCCTTCGTGGGTTGCTACGAGACACCCTACCTGGAGACCTTCACCACACGGGCATCGGCAGAGCACTACACCGTGCAGATGCAGGGGGTGGACGAGGCCAACAAGGACTACTACCGCTGGAAATATGATGAGAACAACCAGCGCATGAACATCTACGCCTTCAACGGACAGGCCGACAACACGCTTGTCTCATGGCTCATCACGCCGCTGGTCAAGCTCAACGCCAACTCAGTGTACGCCCTGGCTTACAAAAAGAACTTCTCAAGGTACATCAACTACAACACGGGCACCTACACCGTGGAGGGCAACGTCTTCATGGGACAGGCCACCGACTCGGCCAGCCTCACCACCCCCATCGGTGAGCTGAAGCCCAATGCCAACTATGGCATGGAAGACGGTTCCAACCGTGTGGTGACCAAGGAGGCAGGCAAGTATTGCTTCGGCTTCAACATTGTGTCAACCGCACAATATGACAACATCATGGCCGACATCGACGACGTGAGCCTGACCTACGTAAAGTCGGCCTTCGCTCCGCTCGAGATCGCCAACCTCAAGGCCGTGGCCGACTCGACGGGCGCACTGGCCGCCACTCTCTCGTTCGATGCGCCTGCCACCGACTACCAGGGCACGCGACTCAGCGACAACCTCACGGTCAACGTATATCGCGGCAACTCGTCCATCCCTGTCTACACCCAGACAGACGTCATCCCGGGCTCACCCATCTCATGGACCGACACCGAGGCACAGCACGGACAAAACCAATACTCCGTCATCGCCGAGAACCAATATGGCCGCAGCGAGGTGGCCACCGGCAACCTCTTCGTAGGTCTCGACCGTCCGAGCAAGGTGGAACAACTGGCCATCCACGGCAGCGCCGACAACCAGCAGGCCGTCATCACCTGGCAAGCTCCCGAGAGTGGACACAATGGCGGTGTGGTGGTGAAGGACAACCTCACCTACCGTGTTCTCCAGTATAATGCCGACGAACGCACGCTCACCGTGGTGGCCGACGACGTGAAAGGACTCACCTACACCGTGGACCGCAGCGACCTCAACAAGCAGGAGGTGCTCTATTACGGTGTGGTGGCCAAGAACACAGAGGGTATCGGCGATACCGTGGTCACCAACTGCACCATCGGCAAGCTCTACACGCTTCCCTTCCACGAGTCGTTTGCCGAGCGACAGCTCTCCACGACACCCTGGATCATCAGCTCCGAGAATACCAGCGCACTCAACTGGGGCACAACCTGTCCGACCGGCGAGCAAGGCTCCTACAACCTTGCCACGCCGCAGGATGGCGATGACGGTTGCGCCTACTTCTACAACGGCAGCTACTACAAGACCTATGCCGGCGCCGGCTTCATCTCGCCCAAGGTGGCCATGGACGGCAAGCACAACTACCTGTCGTTCTGGATCTACAACTACGCGCCACAATATGACAAGCACCCGTATGTGGTGGTCTACGTGCGTGCCGACGACGGCCAGTACACCCAAGTGGCAAGTTATGACATCGCCACCGCTGATAGTACTGAGGGCTGGAAGCAGTACCGCGTGGACCTCAGCGACTTCAAGGACAACCACTTCGCCAGCTTCGCCTTCTACGCCTACACCGCAGGCCATCTGGAGGCCATCTATCTCGACAACATCCTTGTGGGCGACGAGGAGGCTACGGCCATCCGCAACATCACGGCCGACGGCACCGACAAGGCGGTAAAGCGCATCGAATGGTTTGACCTCAACGGCCGCAGCGTCAACGCTCCCGCAAAGGGCGTCTACCTGATGAAGAGCACCTACTCTGACGGTTCGCAGAAGACCGTGAAAGTGGTGAAGTAAGCATACACCCTGTAATTCCCCCCAACAGGAGGAAAGCCGCAATGGCTTTTCTCCTGTTTTTTTGTGGGGGGGCAGTCAGCATTGGAGCATTGGAGAACACAAAAATCATTAAAAATTGGCACAGTTCTTGTTTTTGACAAAGTAATGCGATAATTTTGCATACCGACATCATTTATAACACTAATCAATAACATTATGGAAGTACAAGAACTGGAACAAATCGTTCGTCAACGCGGTGGCGCACTGAGTAGCGCCTTTCCCGCCCTGATGCGCAAAGTATATCTGTGGATGACGCTGGCCCTGGCCATCACGGGCATCTGTGCCTACGGTGTGGCCACGAGCCCCTCACTGCTGCAACTCATCTTTGCAAGCCGCGGTGCCGTGTGGGTGCTGCTCCTCGCAGAGCTGGGCCTGGTGTTCTACACCACGGCACGCATCAACCACCTGTCACTGGGCACAGCCACCACGCTGTTTGCCATCTACTCGGCACTCAATGGCATCACGCTGTCGGTCATCTTCCTGGCCTACACACTGACCTCCATCGCCAGCGTGTTCTTCATCACAGCCGGCACCTTCGCCGCCACAGCCCTCTACGGCTACACCACCAAGCGCGACCTGTCGAAGATGGGCAGCATCCTCTTCATGGCGCTCATCGGCCTCATCCTGGCCACGGTGGTCAACATATTCCTGCACAACAGCATGCTCAACCTGGTGCTGAGCTATGTGGGCGTGATCGTCTTCGTGGGACTCACCGCTTGGGACTCACAGAAGATTCGCCAGATGCTGGCCATGCAGCCCGACATGAGCGAGGGCGCACAGAAGGTGGCCCTCATGGGCGCGCTGTCGCTCTATCTCGACTTCATCAACCTCTTCCTCTATCTGCTGAGGATTTTTGGCAAGGAGCGTTAACCCGCCCGCAAGGCCTCATGGCCTCCAATAGAAATGCCAGACCGTCAACCCCAAGTTGACAGTCTGGCATTTTTAAGTTTTATGTTAATGAAGATTGACGAAGATTTTTCAGGCAAAAGAAAGCGTGTTTACAGGAAAATGACTACCTTTGCGCAAGCGCATTATCAAATCTTCGTTACGTAAAACTCATAATCATGTAAATATCTATGGTTCAAACAAATCCGTTCGTAATAGAAGGATACTTATCACCAGAATATTTTTGTGACAGGGTGGATGAAACAGCCATGCTCACTCGTCTTCTCACCAACCGCTGCAATGTGGCTCTAATAGCCCCGAGACGGCTGGGCAAGTCGGGACTGATATACAATTGCTTTCAGCAAAAGGCAATACGAGATCAATACCATTGCATATACATCGACATCTACGACAGCAAGAACCTCAATGAGTTTGTGTATGCTTTGGGCAAAGGGATATTGGCTGCGCTAAGGCCGAAAGGCCGAAAGGTATGGGAGTTTTTCCTGAATATGCTCCACTCGCTCAAACCAACCATCTCGTTTGACATCAACGGCAACCCGGAATGGAGTGTGGGCATAGGCGACATTCAAACACCTGACATCACACTTGATGAGATATTCGCTTATCTCGACCAAGCAGACAAACCCTGTCTCGTGGCTATTGACGAGTTTCAGACCATTGCGGGCTATCCCGAAAAGACGGTGGAGGCCACGCTGCGCAAGCGCATCCAAAACTGCCATCATGCCAACTTCGTGTTTTCCGGCTCCAAGCGCCATATGATGGCGCTCATGTTCACCTCTCAAGCCCGCCCTTTCTATCATAGCTCAAGCATCATGGGACTTGAGGCCATCAATGAGCAAACCTACCTCAGTTTTGCCAACCATCATCTGACGAAGGCCGGCAAGCACATCTCCACCGAGGCCTTCGGCTATCTTTATCATCGTTTTGACGGTGTCACGTGGTACATCCAGTATGTGCTTAACATGTTGTACAGTAGTGGCACCGACCGTGCTTTGCTTACGGAGGATGACGTGAAGGCGGCTATTGGCATGATACTCTCGCAACATCGTTTTGCCTATCAAGCTTTAATATTCCAGCTTACTGCCAAGCAGAAGCAAGTGCTCATCGCCATCGCACACGAGGGCAAGCCGTCCTCACTCATGTCGCAAAGTTTCTTGCAAAGATACCATCTTGGCGCAAGCACGGTGCAAGGCTCCGTAAAGACCTTGCTTGAAAGAGACTTCATCACACAGGATGAAGGCTACTATCAACTGTGTGACAAGTTCCTGGAACTTAGCCTGAACGACTGGGAATAGATGCTGGCCTATCCTTCCTTGATGATCCCGTTGGCGACAGCGCACTATTGGCTGTCGTAGTTGTCGCCAATCTTAAAGAAGCGCTTTTCATCGGGCATACGCACCACAACGTCCGCCCTATGGTACTGTCTTTCTCTTGTTTTGGTCGCAACCTCAGCGCGCGGTGTCGGGCGGCAGGGCCGATGGAGAGCAGCCCCACCGCTTGTTGGGCCGACGCCCCATGGTGAGCACCAGGCGACCACCACGGCTGAGCATGTCGTGGGTGATGTAGGCGCGGTCGTAGGGCTGGCCGTTCCACGTGGCCGACTGGATGTAGATGTTCTCATCACTGACGTCCACGGCCTCCAGTTCGAAGCGCCCCAGACGCAGGCGGTCGAACGCTGGCGTGCCAAGGATATAATAAGGTGTGCCAGGACAGACAGGATAGAAGCCCATCATGCCAAACGCCTGCCAGGCACTCATCTGCCCCGCGTCGTCGTTGCCCGACAGGCCACCCGGCTCGTCGAGATACTCGGTCCGTAAGATTTCATGGACGAGAAACTGCGTCTTCCACGGCTCGCCCGTCCAGGCGTAGAGGTAAGTGATGTGGTGACAAGGCTCGTTGCCATGCCAGTAGGCCATGCGACCGGTCGACAGGGAGGTCGTATCGGTGGTGTGAAGGGCAAACAGGCGGTCGAGCCTCAGCGAGAGACTGTCGCGCCCGCCCATAGCCGACATCAGGCCACGGACATCATGAGGCACATAAAACGAATAATGGGCCACTGCCCCCTCAGTGACAAAGGGCACCCGACTCAGCAAGTCATCATTGCCGAGAAAGTCGCCCCCACCCCGTTGCCAACGACGGGGCGCATGGCGGCCGTCAGCCCATCGGGTTGTGGGATTGAACACATGCTGCCAGTTGTGTGAACGCTCCATGAGCAGCTGGGCGTCGGCCCCACGGCCCACAGCCTGTGCCAGCTGGGCGGCGCAATAGTCATCGTAGGCATACTCCAGGGTGCGGCTCACCTGCTCACGGGTGTGGAAAGCGTCGGGCACGCTGTCCTCAAGCGACACATAGCCATAGCGCAGATAACTCAACAGGGCGCGGCGCCCCATGCCATCGCGATAAGTCTTGATGTCGGCAGGTGACTCAAAAGCATTCTTGCGCACGCCCTCATAGGCCGTCACCCAGTCGAAGCCCCTCACACCCTTCACCACCGCATCGGCCAGCACGGCCGCCGCATGGTCGCCGATCATCGCCGCCGTGTAAGCGTTCCAACAGGGGAAGATGGGCATCCAGCCTCCCGCACGGTACATGCGGCAGAGGCTCTGCATCATGTTGGCCGTCAGCGTGGTGTCAAGAAGCAAGAGGAGCGGCATCTCCGCCCGATAGACGTCCCACATGCTGTAGTCCATGTACATGGGTTGCCGCTCACCCTGTTCGGCCCGGCCATCGGCAAAGCGGGGACAGGCACGCTGGCCACGGGCGTCGGGCACATCGCTGAACTCATGGGGCAGGAAACTTGACCGGTAGAGTGCGCCGTAGAACTGGCGCACCTTGGCACTGTCGCGGCTCTCCACCTCGACCTTCGCCAGCCGCTCATCCCACAGGGCTGCGTTGGCCTCCACCATGCCCCCGAAGTCGATTTTGCTCGCCTCGGTGAGCAAATTGCGCTCAGCCTGCTGCTGACTGGTGAACGAGGTGGCGGCCGACAGCACGATAGGCTGGCCGGCATGGCCGCGGAAGGTGAGCCACGCCAGGGAATCGTTGCAACCCGATGTCACGGTTTTGTCGTCGTAGGCCAGGACCAGGTGACCAGCAAACCCGGCCCGCTCGCCCCACCCCTGGTAGATGCGGTGGACAGGATTGGAGGCGAAAAGACGGTGGCGAAGGGTGTCAAGACGGACTGAACCTTCCCGCTCGTCACTATTGGGGCGCACCACGATGTGGACCTCACCGTCCACTTCGGGCGTGATGCGCAACAAGGCAGAGTGCGACAAAGCCGTGACTTCCATGCGCAAGCGTTCCTTCGGCAACTCTACAGCGTAACAATGGGGATGGGCCTGCTCCTGACTGTGGGAGAAGGGCGTGCTCCCCTCCTCCACCCCCAGGCGCACCGGGCCAGTCCCCTGGGCCGTGATGGTGAAGGAGCCATAGTCTTGCGTGCAGCCTCCCACAAGCCAGTGGCTGCAGCGGATGCCCTGGAAGAGGCTGTCGGGGTAATAGTAAGGCGCCACACACTTCTGTTCCGTGGCGCGCGTCTGCGGTGTCCAGAAGTTTTGCCCGTGGGGCACGAGCACCGCCGGCAGTGTCTGTCCGTGCTCCTCAGAGCCCTTGCCATAGATACCCTTGGAACGTGTCGTGGCCTGTGCCGTGCCCACCAGCGTGTTGACCTCCGACAAGACACGCCGACGCTCGAGCGAGGCCATGCGCTGGTGGACAAAAGCCTTCACCGAGTCCCAAGCATAGACATAAGGGCTCGCAGCCACCGCCTCACATCCCAGCGCATAGACCGGACGCTCATTGTGGAGGAAAGCCACATAGACCTGCTCTGTTGCCGCACACCGCATGAATATCATCTGCAGATTGGCTGCCATGGGCACCACGCTGTCCATGCGGTCCACCTCTTCGGCCGGCCGACATCGCTCGCCACTCAGTCGCAACAGGGTGAGCAACCGGTAGAGATTGGTGTCATGACCAAAACGCAAGTTGGCTCCATGCCTGCCATGGGCTATCGCCGTGTCGGCCTCGGCCTCGATGCGTTGCCACAGACTGACGGCGCTACGGGCCGGAATGCCATTGTTCTGGGCTGACGGGCCATTGCAGATCCACATGCGGCGGTTGTTCTGCCAATAGAAGGCCTCAGCCTCCTCACGGGTAAAAACATCCTGAAAGGTGATGGGCAGTTCCACATCTTGCATATCGGTGGCGATGGTGAAGAGCTCGCTCATCAGTGTGAGCCCGTCGGTCACCTTGGACGGATCCCTAAACAGGGCTGTGAGAAAGCGAGTGGGTGTCACGTCGGCCTTCACCCGGGTGGTGGCGGTCAGGCGTTTTTCCTCGGGTGAGTCATAAGCCATCCATGCCATGTCAGCCGTGTCACTCTTGCAGTGGACCATGACACCACTGAGCTGGCGGAGGAAGGTGTAGAAGGCCGCCTGCATGCTCTTACGGCAACGGTCCGACACGCTGCTGCGCGCCTCAACGAAGGGCCTGCCTGCGAAGACCGTGGGGTATGTCTCTGCCATGCGGCGCGCGATGTCGCTATGCTGTCGGGCACCCAGCAGCGTCAGCTTGCCTCCGTTGCCCTTGGCGTTGCGCCACACCTTGGCCAGCCGCTTAGCCACTTGCTTGCCCAAGGGCGTCAAGTTGCGCTTGTCGGCGAACTGACTGACGACCCACTCATAGCGGCTGTCGCTCGTGAGCCAACGCGAGCCATGGCGACCGTAATGGCTGATGTAGAACGGCTCAAAGCCGTCGGGCACACGGAAGTCGGTGCCCGTCCGTTGGGGGTAGGCATAGTAGACGCCACCCAGTTGCTCCCAGGTGGGTTGCGCCATGGTGGCATGAGCCACCATGAGCAAAGCGCAAGTCAACAGTGTCTTTTTCATTTTCCTATTCATACTTTCTTCATTCCAAAGTCCAGTCTATTCCTAATTTGTTGTTGGCCATCCTCACCACGAATGGCAAATCCCGATTGGTGGCTATCCACATCTCCGTCCCATCGACATCGGCCTGCACGCGAATGACACCCTCGCGCCGTCCCACCTCCCGCCACGTCTGGCCGTCATAGACAAAACGATGATGACGCACCAACTGGCTAAGGGCCTTCCGGGAGACGAAGAGAAAGGTGCCTTGACAAGTGTAGCTGCGCCCTGCCCACTGCGGACTGTCCCAGCAGAACGCGTCGGCACGGTCGACCACCGACTGCGGGATGCGGTATAGATTGCCGTGGCACACCATGCGGAGCGTGTCGCCCTCGACGGTCCATGACAGCGGCCAGTTGCGATATTGGCGGTTGAGCACGAAGCGTACGGTTGCCATGGGTCGTCTCTCCGGCAAGGCCATGGCCTCAACGGCAGGCTCTGATGAAACCTTGCCATGTCGTTCGGCCAACGCTGGCTCTGCGCCATCGGGCACACGGACGGGAGGTATGCGAAGCCACGTGCCCTGTCCGGCCACAGGATAGCGGCCAAGCATGGCCCATACAAGCCACGACGACATGGCCCCGCTGTCGTCATTGCCGGGCAGGCCCGCGGGTGTGGCGGAAAAGTTGTGGCGGACAATCTGGCTCACGCGCGCCGCACTGAGGTCGGGTCGTCCGATGTAATGGTAGAGATAAGGGGTAAGGAACGAGGGTTCGTTGGCCACATTGTAATGTCCCTGGTCGAAAAAGGTGTCAAGCCGACGGCGAAAGGCAGAGTCGCCTCCACACAAGGTGATGAGCCCCGCCACATCGTGAGGCACGCTGAGCGAATACTCCGCTGACAGCGCCTCATAGAAGAAGGTGTTCCACCAAGGGATGTACCAAGGAGCCACCTTGGTGTCGGGACGATAGGCAATCTTGGGATGGCAGACGGCCGACTGTCCCCACACCACAGAGTCGAGCCACTGGCCATCGGCCGCACGGGGCATGATGAATCCACGCATGCCCTGCCATTCGTAGTCGGCGCGCCACAGGTTGCGCCAGTTGCGCGAGCGCGCCATGTATTTCTGGTAGAGGTCTGAGTGGCCCAGTCCGCGGGCCACTTGGGCGATGCACCAGTCGTCATAACTATATTCCACAGTGCGGGTGCCGGCACGGGGGATGCCGTATGGGATGAAGCCAAGGCGCTTGTAGGCGTCAAGCCCTCCTCGCCCCTCCTTCTCGTCATTGGCAGGCGGCACCTCTGCATCCTTGAGCATGGCCTGCAGAGCCAGCTCATAGTCGATGCCATTGAGCCTCCGCGCGTAAGCCTCGGCGATGACTACCTCAGCATGCGAACCGCCCTGCGTGCGCCCGTTGCAGTCGCCGCTGCGCGCATCGGGCATGTAACCGTCGTGGAGATAGATGTTGAGCAACGAGTTGACCATGCCGACGGCGCGCTCGGGATAATACTCCATGAGCAAGGGGAATGATGTGCGGTAGGTGTCCCAAAGGGCATAGTAGTCATCATAATAAGGCAAGCGGTGGGCTGGCGCCTCATCGTCGGGCCGATAGGCGGCAGGCTCTTCGCCCGTCTTGTCGACGGGCATGAGGAGTGTGTGGTAAAGGGCAGTGTAGAACATGCGCCGCTCCTTGTCCGTCCCTTGGTAAGGCACACGCCTGAGCAGGGCTTCCCATGAGGCGCGAAGCGAGTCCAACTGCGTGTCGAAAGGAAACTGGCAGATGTTGCGGCGCGCCTGTTGTTCGGAGACATAGGAGATGCCCACCTTGACATTGGCTATCGAGTCGGTGAGCCTGCTGTCGGACACCAACGCCTGGGTTGGGCCCGAGGGCGTGGTGAAAAGCAACTTGGCTGACAGGCTGTCAGCCATCGAAACAGGCTTGAAGGGCACATCACTCTGCAAGCAAAAGTAGACGGTGTATGGTCCGCCATTGTTCCATCCGCCCCGGACGGTGGTGTGACCGACCAGTTCATGAGCATTGGTCTGCCGGAAAGCGGAACCCACATATTGCTGGGTCTCACGCTTGTCGGGGATGGAGTCCATGCCAAGGAAGGAGGCCACATCAACAAACAAGCCATCGGCCCGATGAAAGCGATAGAGCGCACACCGCTCAGATGTGGTGACCTCTGTGGTGATGCCGTTGTCGTAGGTGCAGCGATAATATCCCAGCGAGAGATCCTCGGCTGTGCGCCGCTGTGCATAGACGGGAATGTCGCTGACACCTCCATCGGGCATCAACAAGGGTTGCGATGTCGGCTTGTCGCCAAGCAGGACAGGCTGGATGAGCACATTGCCATACTTCTGTCCGCCCCCCGTTCCGCTGACATGCGTCTGCGTGAAACCCTTGACGACCTCGGGCATGGGCGCCCAACCAGCGTTGGGCATCGACAGGCAGTCGGGGCCTGGCTTCACCATGCCAAAGGGCATGGACGGGCCGACGAATGTGCGGCCAAGCCCCTCACTCCCGATACGCGGATCGACATGGGCGCAAAGGTCATGAACATCGGCTGCCGACGGAAGGGCATGCAGCGACAAAAAGAGGAACAGCAAGGGTAACGTTCGCATCAAACGGCGGAAATGGGAAAGATGGGTCATAGGGCGCATCAAGGGAAATGTAGCGGAAAAGAAAAAGTCGTCGGACGCACAGAGACAGATGTCGGGGAAATGGGGCGCAAGCCACAAAAAACAAAAACTCCCGCCGAGGGGCAATGCCATCCCCTAAAAAGAATGGCACACCCATCGGCGGGAGAGTTATGAGATTAGTGGCTGTAGCCAGCGTTCTGCTGCCAACCGGTCTTGTTCAAGACACTTGTCGGAAGCGGGAACACACGGTGGGTCTTGTCGAAGTTGGCACTCGAATAGATGTGCTTGTGGAAGCCATACTCATCCTCGAAGTGACCAAAGCGAATCATGTCGTTGCGGCGCCAGTTCTCGTCGAAGAACTCACGTGCGCGCTCATCGTAGATTTCCTCCAGCGAGGGATTGTGGTCGATGGCGGGAGCGTGGACATACGAGCGAATCTGGTTGAACAGGCTCTGTGGCGTGTCGCCCAGGGTAGCGTTGGCACCGCGGGCGATGGCCTCAGCCTTCATCAGGATGATGTCGGCATAGCGGAAGATGGGCACATCATTGCCCTGGTTGCGATCGTTCTTGAAGTCGGCGTCAGAGACAAACCACTTCACAGACTTGTAGCCCTGGCTGTATCCGTTCACGTCATTGCCCACATTGAGTTCTTCCTCACCATTGGTCTTCAGCGTAATATCCTTGCTCAAAGTCACTGTTTGTCCCTTGAAGGTCCACGGCGTGGATGTCTTCTGGTAAGTGGTGGGATCATAGTTGTAGATCATCCCTGCCAGCACATGGCCCTGGCGATCGTCCTGGCTCAGCGCCATCAGGCGGTCGGACATCTCGGGCGTGATGGAGAAGTTGCCACCGACCGACTTCGACAGCTTGGTGCCAAAGTAGCTGCCTCCGGCGTCATTGGCCTTACGCCACGTGCGCGGGCGCCCATACTGCATACCCGTGTTTTTGATGGGATCATAAGGCATGGCATAAATGAAGTCCTTGATCTGCGCTCCATTGTTGGGATAGAACTTGGACAAGTAGGAATCCGTCAAGTTGAACTTGCCGCCCTGTATGATGTCGTCGCAGAGTTCCACTACACGGTTGAGCTTGTCGTTGGTGTAGTGGGCGGCATCGTAAGCATCAACACTGGCGGCGGTGTAGACCGGCCAGTTGATGTAGAGCTTGGCGAGCAGGGCCTCAGCCATCCATCGTGTGGGCTTGCCGTAAGTATTGGCCGTCACGTTGGTGGTAAGGTCGGGGATGACAGCCTCCAGCTCGTTGGCAATGAACTGCGCCACCTGGGCACGCGGCTGACGCTGTATCACGTCATTCTCACCGGCGATGGAATCAAGGATGGGCACGTCACCATAGCTGTCCATCAGGATGAAGTGGTAGAAGGCGCGGATGGCACGTGCCGAAGCCACGCCGCTGCCACCCTCGTTGCCACCCATGTCACGGATGGCAAAGTTGGCCTTGGTGATGCCTGACGCCACATCCTCATACCAACCGATGGAAGCATCGTCAGGCGAGAAGTTGTGCTGACAGGTGTTCTTGTAAGTGCCTTGGTCATAGTAGTCGCCATCAAAGCTGACGCCAACCCACTCGTCGCTCGAAAGGGCTTGCGCCTCCATGTAGCGGCGCCCCAAGGTTCCTCTCCAGTGACAGTAGACATCAGCCAACTTGGCCTCCTGCGCAATTTCCGAATCCGGATACTTCGTGTATTGGGAATCGACATCGACATTCAGGTCCGTGCAACCCGTGGCCAAGCCCAACAGTCCGGCTGCACAGATGAACAATATGTTTTTTTTCATAATGAGTTCAATTAATCAGTAAAACCTAAAAGTTCACTTTCACACCTACCATATAAGTGCGTGTGTGGGGATAGACGCTCCAACGATAGTCCACACCCGGCGACGTACCACCCATATCAACCTCCGGGTCAAGTCCCTTGTAGCTGGTGATGGTGAAGACATTGTTGGCCGTGAAGTAGAGTGTGGCATCGTTGATCCAGCCGTTGAAGCAGCCACGGAAGGTGTAACCGAGCGACAGGGTCTGCAAGCGGAAGTAGCTGCCATTCTCTATCCAGCGGTCCGAAGGATAGTTGGGCGAGGTGTTGACCGCATACGTTCCATCAGCGAGTTTAGTCACCTGCTCCTTGGCGAAGTCGGCAAGCACGTTCTTCGTGCCAGCGGCGGAAGCCAAGTTGGAAGCAGCCATGTAGCTGGCACGCGCGCCATCATAAATCTTGTTGCCGAAGACACCGGTGAAGAAGGCGGTGAGGTACCAGTTCTTGTAGGTCACGGTGTTGTTCCATCCGAGATTGAGCTTGGGCTGTGCGCTGCCTGTAATAACGCGGTCGCGGCTATCATCAGGTGTCGTTGTGACCTCACCAGTGCGCTTACCCTGGTCGTCATGTACATAATAGGTGGCCTGGCCCAGGTTGTTGAAGCCGGCAAACTCGAACGTGTAGAACGTGCCAAGCGGCTCGCCCTCGAGGATACGCTGCGTGTAGCCGTTGTTGGAGACACCAGCCACCATGGGATCGCCCTGCGTGAACTTGTCGGTGTGGTAGATGTTGTTCGACAACTTGTCCACACGGTTCATGTTGTGCGAGAGGTTGATCGAGGTGTTCCAGCGCAGGTCCTTGGTCTGGATGACATCGGCATTGACGGTGAACTCCACGCCACGGTTAGTGATCTCACCCACGTTGGCGTTAATCTCACCATAAGGATAGACATTGGTGGAGACAGGATAGTTCCAGATGAGATCCCATGTTCTCTTGTTGTAGAACTCAATGCTTCCGTTGATGCGACCATTGAGGAAGGCGTAGTCAAGGCCGACGTTGAACATACCTGTCGACTCCCACTTCAGGTTTGCGTTGGCATTCTTCGTGGCACCGAGCGTGCGGTAAGAAATAGTCTGGCCATCTTCCGTGACATAATCGAAATAGCCAATGGCACCATAGGTTGCCACAGCCGAGTAAGCGCCGAATCCAAGCGCGTTGCCGCTGACACCATAGCCCACGCGGAGCTTCAGGTTGGAGAGCACATTCTGGTTCTTCATGAAGGGCTCCTCAGTGATGTTCCAAGCGGCGCTGACCGAGGGGAAGGTGCCCCAGCGGTTGTTCTTGCCGAAGACCGACGAACCGTCACGGCGGATGGTGGCCTGGAGCATGTAGCGGCTGTTGTAAGAATAGTTGACACGCCCGTAGAACGAGATGTTGCGCACGGTCTCCTTCACACCACTCTCCACACCGGCAATGCCCTCGATGGTGCTGGCGTAGGTGAGGTTGTTCCACTTCACGTAGTCGTCGAAGAAGTTGTGAACGGTTAGTCCGAAGCCATCGTTGTTGACGCGTTCCTCCCAGGAATAACCGGCCATGAGCGAGAGACTGTGCACTTTGTTGAAGGTGTGGCTGTAGTTGGCATATCCCTCAAAGGTGCTCTCGTGGCCGAAGTAGGTGTTGCGGTTGGCCTGTCCGTTCTGTCCGGCGGTGATCTCCGAGAGTGTGGAGTGGTAGGTGCTGGAGGTGCGCTGATGGTTGCCAAACGAGTAGTTGGCGTTGAAGTCGAGACCATCGATGATGTGCACGGTGGCCTTGGCAGTGAACTGCTGGCGCTTCCAGTTGTTCTCACTGGTGTCCTCATCGATCATGTGCAGGGGGTTGAAGTTCTTGTCCTTTCCCGCCCAGTCGACGGGGTTGAGCGGCGAGAAGTAGTTCATGGCGTCCATGACCGATGCACCCTCGTTGCGCATCGACACACCGGCATACTTGCCATACATGAGGTTGGCACCGATGGAGAGGTCCACATGGTCCTTGAGAATGGAGGTGGTGATGAGCGAGCGGACGTTGAGTCGGTTCATGTCGCTGCCCTTGATGATGCCCTGACGGTTGTGGTAGCTGACACTGGCCATGTACTTGGTCTTGTCGTTGCCACCGTTGATGTTGACATTGTGGTTGTGGCTGACACCCGTGCGGAGCACTTCCTTCTGCCAGTCGACATTGCCGCCGTTGTTGTCTATGTTGGTGCCGGTCTTCTCGCCGAGGTCGAGGAGCTGCTGGGCGCTCATCATGTCGAGCGTCTTGGCCACGCGGTCGAAGCCCACATAGCCGTTGTAGCTGACGTTGGTGCGGCCGGCCTTGCCCTTCTTCGTGGTGATGATGATGACACCGTTGGCAGCCTTGGAGCCATAGATGGCTGTGGCTGTGGCGTCGCGCAGCACATCGATCGACTCGATGTCGTCGGGCGACACCATGGAGATGTCCACACCGGGTATGCCGTCAATGACATAGTAGGGTTGCATGGCCTCTCCTGTTCGGAGCGACGAGGCGCCTCGCAGCGAGATGCTGGGCGTGCCGTTGGGGTCGCCCGTGGAGGTGACGAAAAGTCCGGGCACCTTACCCTGCAACATCTGTGCGGGGTCGGTGAACACACCCTGGTTGAGGTCCTTGGCATTGACGGTGGTGATGGACGACGTGACATCCTTGCGGCGCATCGTGCCATAGCCCACGACCACATACTCCTTGAGCGTCTGGTCAGCCTCCTTCATCCGGACGTCTTGTCCTGGCGTGATGACCTGCGGCTCGTACCCCGTGTAGGTCACACGCAACTTGGCGCCAGCCTTGGTGGTGTTGAGGCGGTAGCGACCGTTGGTGTCGGTCGTCGTCCCGTTCTGCGTGCCCTGTTCGAGGACACTCACGCCGACGAGCGGCTCGCCATTGGCATCGGTGATGACACCAGTCTTGAGACCCTGTGCCATGGCCGTGGCGCCGCAAAGCATCAAAGCAGCGGATAGCAGCGGGCGCCGCAATCCGACCTTCACTTGGCTCTTACTTTTCTTCATAAGCGTTCATTTGATTGGTTTATAATGATGTAGTTAGTTATTCATTTTGTGGTATCGGGCGCAACAGTCCCATTGCGCACCCCACCATAATCGATGCCGGGAGCGGCAGTGACATGCAGGTCGGCGGTGACGGAAGCGGCCTTGTCAACGAAGAGACCATAGACCTTGTCGCGCACGAAGCCCTCCCCCTTGCAGGGGCGCTTGTCGTAGACGCCGCCCTGGTAGGCGGTTTGCGGCCGGAGATGGAGGCGCACATTGGTGAGCGTGATGTCACGCACCTTGCTGTCGGTGTCGCCCCCGATGAAGCATCCGTTCTCCGAGGTGGCGAAGATGTTGGCGAAATGAATGCGGCTCACCTCGCCCGAACGTCCCTCAGTCTGCCCCACAGGGAATCGCCAGTTGGCATCCTTGTGGTTGCCGTCGGCACGCGGATAGGAGGTGACATAGATGGGCTCAGCCTTGCCCCACCACACGTCTGACCACAAGCGGCAGTCCATGATGATGTTGGAGAACAGCACGTCGGTCACCGTGCCCTCATCGCGGTTCTGTATGCCGAGGCCGCGGTTGCTGGCCGTGATGATGCAGTCGGCAATGGTCACATTGTAGATGGAGTCCATGTTCTCGGAGCCGATCTTCACAGCGCACGAGCGCGAGGTCATGGTGCAATTGCTGACGGTGATGTCATGGCAGGAGCCATACTCTGCAAACTCGCGTCGGTTCTTGAGACAGACGCAGTCGTCGCCCGAGGTAATGTGGCAGTTGGCGATACGCACATTACGCGAGTGGTCGATGTCGATACCGTCGCCATTGCGTATCTTGAGGTTGTTAAGCAGGTCTATGCCGTCGATGACCACGTCGTCGCAGCCAACAAGGTGAACCGTCCAATAGGCACCCTCACGGATGGTGATGTCGCGCAGGCAGACCTTCTGGCATCCGTAGAGTGTCAGCACGTGTGGACGGGGATCGAAGGTGGTGACGGGCTTCAGCTCATAGGAGTCGCTAAGCTCACGCCCCATGAACGCCACACCGTTGCCGTCGATGGTGCCGCGACCCGAGAAGGAGAGGTTGGTGCAACCCTTGGCCCAGAGCCACAACATGCCCTCGCCCTCGTTCTTAGCGAAAGCGCTGAGGCGGTAGAGACGCTCGTCGGGATGAGCCTTGAGCGTGGAGGTGGCATCGAGGTGAAGCTCCACATTCGACTTCAGCTGGATGGGCCCGGACAGGAAGGTGTGGTTGCGGGGAAAGAGCACTTGTCCGCCGCCCTCGGCCGAGCACTGGTCGATGGCACGCTGGATGGCAGCGGCGTCATTGGCCTGGCCGTCACCCCGGGCGCCAAAAGCCGTAACGTCATAAACATGCGACTGGGCTGATGCGCAGAGCACGGCAAGTAATAATAATAGGTATGCGGTTAAGGTACGCTTCATTCGAATTGGGTTTTTATCGTTGCAAATATAAAGCATTTTTGTCACAAACCAATGGCTACGCCCCTTTTTTCTTTCAAAAAAGCATAAATGAAGCCCCACAAAATGATAGGCGTGTTGCAGAAGAGCCAGGACACGCCTATAAGTGGAAATGCCAGGAATGAGACACTTGAGATCATTTTGTCTTCTCCACTGTGTGGAGCACCTTACCTGTCTTGTCCGTCATGTACACGCGGAGCTTGTTCTTCGAGGCCGCAATGGCGGAGAAGCCAGGCTCGGGAGAACAGGGACACCGTGCCCTCCACGGGCAGCACCTGCTTGTCCACATCGGTGATGCGCCCGCGGATGTTGCCCATTTCCGGACTTTCAGTAACGTCAGCCGCATGGGCGGCCAGGGCAGTCAGCTCCATGGCAAAGGCCGATGCGAATAGTCTTCTTGATCTCATAAAATCTCTGTAAAACTGTATTATCGTTGAATTACCGGTGCAAAGTTACGGCCACCGGATTACGAAGCGGTTACAGCGCCTTTACAGTTGCGATAACAAGTCGTTAAGAAGGGATTTCAATCGTATGGTCCCGACGCGCTGGCCAAGGCCTTAGTACAGGAATCCTAAAGCCATAGTACCAGAATAGCCCTTGCAGCATCATCCACAATTCCGGAAGAGTCTTCAGCCATAACAATAAGGTAGCGGTGACAGGCCATGCCATAAAACTAAAGCAAGGAAAGGCCAAATGACACACGGTCACTTGGCCTTTCCTTGCTTGGTCGGGATTACTGGACTCGAACCAGCGACCCCTACGTCCCGAACGTAGTGCGCTACCAACTGCGCTAAATCCCGATGGTCTCTGCGTGGATGAAGCCTCACGGAAGCCCTCATCATTTGAAGACGACTGCAAAGTTACATCTTTTTTTTGAAACGCGTGCATTTTTCTTGGGAAAAATTTGCAGGTTCCGACAAAAAGCACTACCTTTGCACTCGCAAATGAGAAATACGGCATTCCACGCCACACTTCTCTTGCTCAACAGAGGGTACCTTAGCTCAGGTGGTAGAGCAATGGACTGAAAATCCATGTGTCCTTGGTTCAACTCCAAGAGGTACCACTTCCTCCTTTCATTCTGTCCGGTTCTCGTTTTGCGAGGCCGGACTTTTTTTATGGTGCTCATTTGTCAGCAGCCACCTTATGGTGGGTTCTATAAATTACCACCTTTAGGTAACAAGTCACAGTAGGGGTTATGTTTTGCCGTCTTTTGGCC
>DJOV01000017.1 GCA_002437285.1 Prevotella sp. UBA6429
TCTTATCCCGAACTGGGGTATTCCATGATCTTTATCTCCATCGGTGTGTGTGTCATCGACGAGATGACCTTCAGTATCTTGTATTTGTCCTTTGCCTGGGTAGGCACCGTAAGCCATTCACCAGTGCTCGTTTCTATCTGGTTGTTAGCCATTTTGCCATTTGTGACAATAGGAAACTTGCCGAATTTGATGCCAGTCTTCTTCACTTTGGCCACACCGATATGCTCCACCACTTCGAGAAACGTGAGTATGGTATCTGAACCATGCGTGAAGGTCTTGTCGCCCAGTGTCACTTCCATCTTAACTTTTTTTCGTTTCTTCGATTCCAGCTTTTGCGCTTTGACTGGTTCTAAGGTTTCGAAATCGCCAAGCTCCACCTTCACATCTATCCCCAGTTGCTTGATGATAGATACCATTTGCATGTATTTCTGTATTGTGTCGCCCTGCGCCATCAGAAACCATTTGTCATCAATCCTTTTTGTCCATCGGGCATAGCGCGGACTCACCTCTTGCGCCACCAAGGGCACATGGCATACTTCCATGTTCAGCTGCGCGACCCTTTCCACCCCTATTTTGCATATGGCGTCTATCATGGTCTTCGTCGCACTTGCGCTGCACATCTGCGTTCCGTCGGGAAAAGTGAACCTGAGCCGCCTCCGTTTCTCTCGCACTTGTATTCTCCCATCGGTTTTCTTCGGGCCTTTCAACCTTTCGATGGGTATTTCTATCCGAAGGAAGGTGCCCGACTTTTCCGCCTCTTCCATTTCCTTTCTTGCCTTCTCTTGCATTTCCTCATAGAGATCTTTCTTCTTGCTTAACGGGCGCTTCTTCTCGCCCCCCGCTTCTTGTTTCACGGGAGTTTCAAAGAAACTGTCATCGAAGAGTGACAATTGTCTTATTTCCTGCTTCTTATTTGCCATATGATGATTAACTATCTGGCCTTAAAATTAAGCAATTATTTCGAGACTGACAAGCATATAGCCTAATATTCTTTTCTGGAGGGTTCTAAAGAAGCCGCGAGAAGCCTCTTCCGGACAAGTACCCATCAAGAAAGGCTACGGGTTGAGTATCATCCGCATCATCTGGTCCAGGTATGCCCCTTCCGTTTCTTCGAAGAGCACGTGATTCTTGGCGAACTCCTCTGTGGCAAAAGGCTTTTGAGTCCAGAAGTCCACCTGCTCCTTGGGCGTGTTGCTGATGATGAAGCTGTTCAGGATGAGGTTGGGATTGCCCATCTGGCGGGCCACCTCGTTCTGCAGGTATCTGAAGAGTTGCACCTTGGAGTCCTCCAGTCCCTTCAGGTTGCGTATGCCTTTCGGGTCGATGAAGGTGACATACTGCCTGTCACCCTCCACGATCCAGAGGATGAAGTCGGGATAGAAGTTATTGGCCTCGAAGAAGCCCAGGCCCTTCTGGCTTTCATTGCGGAGCAAGTAGACCTGCTTGCCGGCCAGCAAGTCGTCCCGGTGTTGCCGGCAGTACTTGCGAAACGCCACCAGGAAGTTTTTCTCCCCGATGTTCAGTGCCACAGGCGACACCTTCAGCAAGGGTTCACCCGTCACCTCATCCAGGTACGGACGTTTGCCGTTGGCATCTCGCTCTGCCATGAACAGCAATGGCCGGTACAGGTGTTCGCTGACGCTCAACGCCTGAAAGCAAGGCGCGTCAAGCGTCAAGTCCTTTGCGAACTGTCCCTGCTCCACTTGCTCTCCCAGCAGCCTCAGGTTGTCCACGATGCCCGACAAGTCGTTTCTCACGTCGATCGCATATTCCTCTGGCATTCCCATGTTATAATAGGTGACCCGGCAGTCTCGCAGATGCTTTTGCTCCTCCCTTGCCTTCGCTTTCTTGTAGGCCATGCCCATGTATCCCCTGAGCAGGCAGGTGGTGATGTCTTGCCAACGCGCCACATCCCTTCCGAAGTCAGCAGGCTGAAGGTCGGCCGCGGGCACCGCCAGCTCATACCACGAGGGATGTGCCATCAAGTATTTGCAGTCATCCAGGCTCAGCTCCAGGTTGCTCATGCCACGTTCTGCCTTCATCCGTTCCAGATCGAAGAACACCTCCGTCCAGTCGATCCATCTCAAGTGTTCCTCTCGCAGCGTGCCAGTGTGGCGGCTGGCCGTGTAGGCGGTGCCCACGTCCTTGCTTCTCATCAGGTCTACCTTGGGATAACGGTCAAGCTTCACAGTCACCCTGTCCATGAGGGCATCATCGGCCAGCCGCACCACGGCCTCTTTCTTGAAGTTGTAGTCGTCGGTCACCCTGGGCAGATAGAGCGGCGTAGCCTCCAGGTCAGCCTGCGGCAGTAACTTGATGACAATCTTCTCATAGTCCATCTCGTTGGTCGGCAGGCCCTCGTCCTCCAGATATGCCTTGAAGGCTTCCATGTAGTCGGCGCGCACGCCGAAGATGTTGAGCGTCTCGATGGCATCCAGTCCCCTCGGCAGGTTGCCACAGTGATAACAGGGGTCAAGCATCTTGCTGCGCTTGAGCGAGTGCTTGTACCCCTTCAGCCGCACGCCCCTTCCGAAGAGCTGTATGATTTCCGAGCCCTCACTCTTGCCCACGTTCATCAGGCCCATGGCCGACACCCGCCAGCTGCTCCAACCCTCGGTAAACTTCTTCGAGCCGATAAGGATGTTGACGGGCGAGTCGGCATCGTTGATGGCCGCAAAGAGGCTCGCCGTGCCGAAAGCCTTCACCTCACACAGGAAGCCTTGGGCCTGCAACACATCCGTCAGTTTCTTGCCGTCGCCCACGTTGATCACCCCGAAGTAAGGCGCATTGCCCACCCTCAGGCCGATCTCTTCAAAGCCGCCCCTCTGCAGGTCCACGTGGAGCTTGGCACCCATGATGTTAGAGTGGAATATCTTCTGCAGGATGCCACAATAGACACCCTTGGCAAACTTCTGCTTGTCGTCCTCCACCGCGTAGCCATGCTTCAGCTCCCGGAAGGAGCTGCCGAAGACGGAATAGCCGTTCTTCGTCTTCAGTCCGTCTTCCGAACTGAGCAGACGACGGATGTACCCCGTAAACGTCTGGTTATCATTGGCCACAAAGTCTTGCAGGAAGAGCAACACCTGCGCCACGTCCGACACCGCGCGATGGTTCTGCGTGCTCACCGCGTTGACACTGCCGCCCACAAAGATGCCCAGTGGCTTCTCCACCAGAAACTTGTTGTGGATGCTGCTGTCACCCTCATAGATCTTCACTTGCTCATAGAGACACATCAGGTAGGCCGTGAGATACATGCCGAGCAACTCGTCATCGTTCCAGTCGTCCATGTTCATGATGCGGTAGTCCTTGCCGTAGCCATCGGCATAGAAGTAGCGGTAGCTATAGTCGAAGAGCGTCGCCTTGCCATACTGGTTGAACATCTCCTTCCTGTCCTTGCCGTTGCTCTTGGCCGCAATGGCCTGCCCGAAGGTGGCGGAATACTCAAAGGAGAAGCCCTCAGCGGTCAACTGCCGCCGATAGTCCATCCACGTCTCACCGCTCGAGCCCTTGTGTCCCTCGTCCACCAGCACGAGGTTGTTGCCCTCAAAGGCCTCCACAGCCACGGTCTTGTCACCTTCCTTGTCAGCCAGCTTGTTGATGTCAATCACCTCCACCAGCTGTCCGCGGAAGGCACTTCCTGTCTTCTTGTTGAACAGCGTCGACTGGATGTTCGACTGGTCAAGCTCCCTGACGTGCTGCCGGCTCAGCCCCTCGTTGGGCGTGAGCACGATGATGCGGTTGAGCTTCTTGGCATGGTAGTGCTCGGCATAATAGAGATACTGCTTGATGTTGATGTGCATCAGCAGGGTCTTGCCCGAGCCCGTGGCGTTCCAGAAGGCGAGCTTGTTGAGGTCGCCCACGGTGAAGTCGGGCAGTTCGTGCCACGTCTCCGCGCGCTGGTTGAAGTCATCGTGCAGAAAACGGTTCAAGTCATCGCAGAGCGCTTGCGCGTCAGCGAAATAGCGGTCGAGATAGATCTCTGTGAACAACAGCGAGAGATACTGGAAGTACTTCCATGTGACGGGTTCGTCGCGCCTCTCATTGATTTCCCGCGTGAAGCGCACGATGTGCTGGTCGTAAAAGTAGAGGCGCTCCTTGTCGAGCGCCCCGCCGGCATAGAGCCTGTGGCAGAGCTCGTGGTAGAGACGCGACTCGCCATCCTCGTTGACACCCTCGAGCATGGGGTCCTTGAGGTCGCGTGACAGTGCCTCCAGGTCTTTGCACCCCAGGAGGTGCAGCATGTAGTGGAACAGGACCAGTGCCTGTTGCAGCCGTCCTTTCGTCTGTTGTTTCTTTGCCATATCTTTTTTATTCGAACATACGTTTCTTAAACTCCTCCTCGATGAGCACCACCTTCCAGTGCTCCTCGTCTTTCCGGAGGTTAGGCAGCGTGTTGTCGCCGTTGACATAGATCTTGTCAAACTCGGAGTCGGTGGTGCTGTAAGCCTGCTTGCGGAAGAACTCGTTGAGCGCCTCATTGCTCACCTTCTCGCAGTCGCGCCATATCACGAGCGTGCGCTCCTGTCCGATGTGCGTGACACCCTCCACCACGCAGTAGCCGTCCTTGGGCCAGCGCAGGGTCTCCACCTGCAGGCCGATGAGATAGTTGAAGGTCTCCACCATGTCCACAGGCGTATCCACCAGTTCGTTGTCCCTGCGGGTCTTGATTGTGATGGCAAAGGGATGCTCAAACCACTTTATGTTGAAGAGGTCGCCCCGCGTCTCCGTGTCGAGCATGTAGCGCAAGAGATACGTCTCGCCAAAACCGCCCTCATCACCGAAGCCAAGCTCCTGCTCCTTCACCTGCAGGTTGTCCAACGTGTCCTCATATTGCTCCAAGCGGATATACTTGAAACACTGGGAAATGCCCTTGCGGGAGACAGGCTTGCCGTCCTTCCAATCCTCGGAATAGATGACCTTTTCGATGCGGGGCTTGGTTACGGAATTGAAGTACTCTGCCATCTCACAAAGAATGTATTTGCGGTTCCCCTGGTCTTCTCGGTTAAGGTTGATAACTGCGTGTCCTGTTGTACCTGAACCTGCAAAGTAATCTAAACAACGGCAATTTTTATTTTCATTGCATGCAATTTTAAGGCAATCAATTACTGTAAACAAAGATTTTGGGTATGAAAACTTCTTAGCCCCATCTACAGTAAGTATTTGTTGTAGTACTTTGGTTCCATATTCACTTGCATCATATTTTGCACCAGTCCAAAGAGATTTTACCACTCCCATATCTTGATTAAAGATTATTTGAATGGAACTCGTCTGCTTGGCCTCAAGTTTGTTTAGAATTGTAGGAACTGTCTCTCGACTATACCTCCACTTTTTTTCATTACCATTTTGATCTATAGGCCAAACCTCTAATGTATTTTCAGATACAATTATGTTAGAACTCATCGGGTGATAATTGTTATCTGGAACATCTCCAAATCCTACAACTGAATTATTTTTAACGATGATAGGATAAAAACAATTTGCAGCATCTGACCTATCAGATTCCGTTCCACTATCTCGCAAGTTTCTTGAGTCTATTTTTTCTTTTTTAACATCAGATAAAAACTTCTGTTTATCGTTAGGATAAAGAAAGAAAGCAAATTCGTGAATGTATGAAATGTTTTTACCTTGCTGACCTCTTGGATTATGAACTATAGACAAACATACTTTTTGTTCATCTTGATAAAGATTTGACAACAATTGGCCCAATCTTTCCTGTTCAACTTCGTCAATTGCAATTGTTTCAACAAAATCATTTGCACAAAGTTCTTTTCCCAATGCAATTCTATCATTCATCAGGCTTAACCACGAAGCATGCTTAAACGTGTTTTTATAAAGAATCTCACTTGATTTTGCATTATACGGTGGATCAATATATACACATTTTACAGCCTCACGATACTTCTCCTGCAACAGTTCCAGTGCCTGGAAGTTCTCGCTATTGATAAGCAATCCGTTGCATTGTTCGTCCACATTATCCATGCTCCCCACGAGCTTATGCTTAAACTCATCACTAAAGAACTTGGTGTCAAGCACAAGGAAGGGGTTCTCCTCCAGGAATATTTCGGTGAGCGGTTCGCTGTACCCCTCCGTGGCCAGGTCACCCTTGATCTCGTCGATGGCGAAGAGGCGCACCCACTCCTTGCGTTGAGCTTCATTGGCGATAATCTCTGGATAGAGGGTACGAGGCACACGGTCGAGCGTGATGCAATAGTCACAGCCTACCACAAACTTCTTCTTCAGCCAAAGCTTCTTTTGGAAGTCTTCGAGCTGGGCAAGGAACACGATGATTTTCTCGCCCACCTGCTTGATGGCCTTGACCAGTGCCAGGTGTGCCATGATGCGGTTGACATCCAAGTCATCCAGGAACATCACTTCGTTCTTGATGTAGAAGTCGAGCTCACGGCGGAGAAATCCACCGAGGTCCTTGTGGATGAAATAGTCAAACGAGTTTTTGGCCGTGTAGTCCTGCAGGTGCTTCCTCAGCAGCGTGCGGTTCTTGTCGTTGGTGGTGGGTGCCTTCGTGGTCACCAGTTCGGAGAAGTCAGCAAACTGGCTGTCACCGAGCACCGCCACGAGCTGCGTCTCAGCCTCCTTGATGAGCACATCCTGCTTGATCGTCTTGGGCATCAGGTCATAGGTAAAGTAGACATTCAGCTCATCGTTCTCCACCGAAAAGAAATCCTCCTCACAGAGTTTGAAGTGGCGCACCTGGTCTTTGGCCGTCTTGTTGTTGTTCTGCTCAGTGGTGGCGTCGCGCAACACAAAGTGCACCCTGCGATGGCATGCCGGCAGGCGGAAAGCATAGTCCCTGAAGTTCTCCGATGTCTTGATGTAGTACTGGTCGGCGTTGGCCCAGTGGAGCTTCACCTCCTCGCCACTGTAGGGTATGGCGTAGACATCCTTCTTGTAGCGGTGCTTTGACACGAAGTCGCCCTCCTCATAGTAGCGGCTGAAGAACTGCGTGAGGTGCGTAAACACCTCACTCTCCATGGCCTCGATGTCAGCCCCAGGCTCAGCGTTGGCCTTGAGCGTGGCCGTCACCTCGGGCACGAGCCTGCGGTCGAGAAAGTCCACGATGCTCTTGCGCTTCTGGTTCATGATGCGGTAGATGCCAAAGTCGAGACCCGGCTGGTCCATCTGTAGCATCTTCGCCATGATGTCGCGAAATTGTTGTTCGTATGTTGTCATTGTGTGCTTGTTAGTGTGTCAGGTTATGGTTATCGCTTCAGCAGCCAGCGCACGCAGAAGAGTGGCGTCTCGGTGATGTGCTGCTCGATGAACGCCTTCACCTTGCCGATCATGCCGTCACGCCTCTCCTCTATCTCGTCTTCCAGGTCGAATATCTCGGCCCGCTTGCGTTTCTGCTGTCGTGTGAGCGTGTTGAGCTCGCGCTCAAGGGCGAGGGTCGCCTGCGCATTTTCCGAGCGGCTGAGCAGCCGCTTCTTCTCCTTGATCTTGGCCTTGATGTCGCCCAGCTCCTTCTCGAGAGAGAGCTGCTGGTCTTCGGCCCATTTCTCGATGTGCAGTATCTCGTCGTCGAGCAGGGCCTTGTTGTGTGCCTCTATGTCGGCTGTCAGCCGTGCCCGCTGCCCGTCATATACTTCAGACAGCGACTTCGCCAAGTTGTCTGTCGCCACTGGTGTAGAGTCGAAAGCGTCTGGTGGCATCCGCCACTTCTCCTCCTCTCCCACCTCAAGCGAAGGGAGATTGAGCAGTTTCTCGGCAAACTCCTGTCCCAGGGGTTTTCCATCCTCCGCGAGGATAGTAAGCAAGATATGTTCTTCCGTTTGGCCTTCCGACACAAAGGAGAGCAAACGAGCCTGAAGCCAACCCGCCGAGCAAGGACATTGCTCGATGTCGGCTACCTTATAACGATATGCTGTGTAATCGAAACAGAGCGTCGGGCAGCACCCGTCTACCTTCGTGTTTGCCAAGACGCTTCCCTTGTCCTTGCAGACCATGATGACCTTTTGCGCCAAGGGGTGCGAGAGGCGGTAGTTGGTGTATGGGCTTTGGACGGTGGTGATCTGATAGATGCCCGGCTCAGCCACGACATCGGGATAAGGATTACGCTTCAAGCGGAAGACGAGGGCTTGCTCATCTATCACCTCCACGTTCTCCGCCCCCAAGGTGCTGACGGTGACGTTCCACAACCAACGGTGAAACTTGTTGAGGTTGCCCATGTCCTTGCCCTGCCTCATCCTCAGCAAGCCCACCACATCCTCGTCGAAGTTTTCGAGCAGTTGTCGGCGGGTGTCCTGCATTGTCGCCTTGATGCTGGCATCCATCTCCTGCTGGATCTGGTCGAAGGCGGCATTGATCTCCTCGGGCGTGCGGCACTGCTGGTAGATATTGAGCATACGCTTCTCGAAGTCCACGCCCGACTCGATGCTGCCCAGCACCTCATCGCTCGACCCAAAGACCCCGTCGAAGAGATGAAACTTCTCTGAGAGGAGCTGGAAGACACGGATGTCGGCGGCATTGGCCTTGTTGATGAAGTTGAAGACCACCACATCATTTTTCTGTCCGTAGCGATGACAACGCCCGATGCGCTGCTCCACACGCTGGGGGTTCCAGGGCAGGTCGTAGTTGATGATGAGCGAACAAAACTGGAGGTTGATGCCCTCTGAGGCCGCCTCGGTGGCAATCATGATCTCCGCTTGCTCGCGGAAATAGTCCACGATGGCCTGTCGCCTGTTGGCCGACAAGGAGGGCGTAATGGCAGGAGTGCCCGCATGGCGAGCCTTCCACTCCTTATAGATCTGTCGGGAGGTCTCATCGTTGTTGCTGCCATTGAAGAGTACGATCTTGCCCTGGTAACCGTTCTCCTCGAGAAGTTGCTTGAGATAGAGCTGCGTGCGGGTGCTCTCGGTGAAGATGAGCGCCTTGCGGTTGGCACCCAGCTGCTCCATCTTGCGAAAGCCCGTGTGCAGGGCCGACAAGAGGCAGTCGCCCTTCTTGTTGCTGCTGATGCTGGTGGCCATGCGATACAGGCGTTGCAACTCACTTATCTCCTCACGGATGCCCTCCCTGTCATCGGCGGTGAGCAGCTCGGTCTGGCGGACCGCGTCAGCGTCTTCCGTCCATTCCTCCCACTCGTTGCCCAGCATGTCCTCGGCCACCCTGTCCATGTCGCCAGATGCTGCGGGCACACCCTCCACCTTGGCTTGCAACCTGCCGATCAGGGTCTGGAGCGTGGCACCGATGGCAAAGGTGGAAGAGGACATGAGCTTGCGGAAGATCAGGGTGATGAGCTGCCGCTGGCTGTTGGGTAGGCCATAGGTGTCTTCCCTTCTGAGATACTCGCTGATCTCATTGTAGAGTTGCTGCTCCTCCACAGCCGGGTAATACTCTTGCGACATGGGTATGCGCGAGGTGTATTTCACGTATTCGGTCACCTGCTTGCGGAGCGTGCGGTGCACGATGGGCTTGAGACGCTGGCGGAGGTCCGCAAAGGCGATGTCGTCGTTTCTGTTGCTATAACAATATTGCGCCTTAAAACTCTTCAGGTCGCCGAAGTAATGGTCATCGATGACGCTCACGAGACCATAGAGCTCCTCCACATTGTTTTGCAGGGGAGTGGCGGTCAGGAGCAGCTTGTGACAGTCGGCAAATGCCGTCTTGAGGCGTGTGGCCATCGAGGGTGTCGGCCGGTAGACATTACGCAGCTTGTGAGCCTCATCATAAACCACCAGGTCCCAATGGGTGCGAGAAAGGATGTCAGCCTGGCGTGCGGCAAACTGGTAAGAGCAGATGTAGACCTGTCGGCCATCGTAGAGGTGGTCGAGAGAGATACCTTTCTTCTTTTCGAGAATGAGTGACGTGAGGAAGAACTTCTCCTCCAGCTCCATGCCCCACTGACGTCGCAGCGTGGCCGGAGCAATGATGAGCACACGGCGCTTGTGCTCAGCCCAGTACTGGCTGATGACGATGCCGGCCTCGATGGTCTTGCCCAAGCCCACCTCATCGGCAAGGATGACACCACGTGAGAAAGGCGAATGGAAGGCGAAGAGGGCCGCCATTACCTGATGGGGGTTGAGGTCGACACGCGCCTCGGACAGCACACCTGTCAGCTTGTCGTCGTCCGCCCCACCCCTGTTGCGCGACAACTGCCAGGCATCATACAAGAGCTGGGCAGAAGAAAGCTCCTGTCCTCGCGTTGTCTCCAAGCCTGTTGTCCTCACCATGTCAGTGCCTGCCAGCCATCATCGCGTTCCACCGATTCCCCAGACGGATCGCATAAAAAAGTTATGGGTTGTGAGTGCTATCATAAAAAGAAAGGCATAGGAATCATGTCACTTCATTATCCTTGTCTTTCAGGGACCTCGCATTTGTACCCTATGATACCAAGGAAATTAAGCAACAGACACCTACGCCAATCTTGCATATATATGACAACACAGAGCGTGTCCCCTTCTTACGAAGGGGGCACACCTGTGCCATGTGTATATACACGATGGGTAGACGCCCACCGCTATCTTCCTCTGAGTATCATTTGAAATTTGCGAGGTTTCGAAAGATCAGAAGAAAACGTCAGTACACGTCTTTCAATTTAAAATAGGTCGAGCCGCTGATTAGCGCCGCCAACACGATGACGGCAATCACGCAGTAAGACGATGCAAAGATAAGCAAAAGAAACGGACGGAGCAAGCGTAAGGACAACAAAAAACTTGCGCTCATGCAGATTGTCGCATGTGCCCTCTATCCTTATTCGGAATACGGCAAAGGTCGAGACTGTAGTCGGAAAAAGAAAATCCATGCTACACCCAAATCGGACTTCAAAAAACACACAGATATAGGAAATCAAGGAGTTACATGATGTATAGCTGCAATGTGGGTCATGGAGCGCAACATCTTCAGGTACCGGAAACTGACCAGCGATGCGCTTGTCATGATTTTTGGTCGAAAAGTTTGTCGTGGAGAGCAGTTGAAATAGAGCGCGAAAATGGCGTTTTTCGTCGGTCGCGCCACGATTTGCGTGGGGTAATTTTGCGATAAAGGGT
>DJOV01000097.1 GCA_002437285.1 Prevotella sp. UBA6429
TACATTGTCCGCTTTCTTCAAGGTGAGCCACATCCCTGATGGCAATTGAGATAACTCACTTATTCGTGGAAAGCCATCAGATGCTCGTATCTGCGCTTCATCATTCGTCGATAAATGTTGCGCAGCCACAACCTGTGGCAGGCGATGAACGTTATGCCGACGGCCATGATAATCAACCATGCCACATAGTCGGCGAGGAAGGTCTCCAATATGGAAATGAGCGCGATGGGAACCAGGAAGGCTACCATCTCGACCACCACTTGCAAGGCACTGTTTTCTACGCCCGTCTTGCTGATGAACGCCTCGTTAAGCGGAAGCTTCTGTTTGTTGTAAACGGCCAGTTGCATCAGGATGCAATATTGGAACCCTGCTGTGAACGTGCCATACGACAGCAGCATCAATAAGCTCCACTTACCCATGAAGACCATGGGCAACATCAGTACAAAAGGTAACACCAGTAAACCGCAGAAAAAGTAATACTTGGCCTGCAGCAACTTGAGAATGTTTTCCCTGTGCACCATCAGCGCATCGATGTAATTGGCCTCATACGACATTACACGGATGAGCAGGATGGAGCCATAGACCACAAAGTTGTAGAAACACCAAAAATTGACCATTGTCTTGCTGTCATAGATGTCGGTGAAAGTGATCACGAGACTCAATATCAGCACAAGCACAGTGGTGGAGATAAAGGATTTGCGTGGGTTCTTGTTGCGCATCAGCGACTTGATTTCTATCTTCAAGTATTCACCTATCTCACCAAACTGGTTGAGCAATGAGAAGTCGCTGACGTTCTTGATCTTGGCGATTTTCTGCTTTCCCATTTCCAGCCATACGTTGTTGTATTGCAGCTTGCGATTGACCAGCAGCAGGCCCGACAGTAAAAGCATGGCGACGAGATGGGGGAGCACGCTGCCATGCTCCAGGCATGTGCCGATGGTAGCATAACAGTCGAAGAATGTGTCGAAATCTGAAAATATCCAAACGCTGTACCCCCCCAGGTAGACCAAGGCTGGCAGGATCCACCACAAAGGAGTGCCCAGCACTAAGGTGCGGCAGATGGAATACCACTGGCTATTGGCCAAAATGAGAAGATAGTAGAGAACCAGCAGAGACACCATGGTCATGAAGCCATAGCTGAAGACGACAGACATGAGGCAATAGGGAATCAACAAGGCAAACCAAGTGAGGTTGCCCCATCCCAGAAGAGAAGAAAGCAGGAAACTGTCAATGCATGCATAGCGGGGCAGGGGGAGCAGCACATAAGGCTTGATGATCTGCGAAGGTGTCTGCTGGGCCATAAACCTTACACCGAAATCGAGGGTCAGGATGAATGGCAACACACCAAAGATGAATTGCACCGCAGTGTGGCTGTGCGAGTCATTGGCGCTTAAAGCCAGGAGAATGGCAAACATGATGAGATACAATACCATCAAGACCATGAAGAAGCCGATGACCCACCGGGCCACCCTGTTGGCGTAGAACATGGGATTGCGGCGCTCTGCCAGTTGGCGGTGACGTTTCAGCAGGCGATAGAGCTGAAAGAAGGAGAGGTGTGGGTTCAGGGCGTTGTATCTCATTGTGTTCTGTGGTTATCGCAGGTCAATGACTTCTGCGGATGGAAAATCCTTCTGTCGGAAGGTGAATATGCCGTTGGACAAGCTCTTGGCCTGAAATCCGGTGACGGAGATGGTGGTCCATGAGCCGTTTTCCTTCATCTTGACCATGCTGGGCACATGTGACCTGCTGTTGACCGTCAGGTAGATTTCCTGCACGGCCTGTTTCTTGTTTTGCGCAGTCATATGCACCACATAGTTGGATCCCTTGGTCGTCACACCGAGGTTGTAACCATGTTTGTATAGGGTGATAAAGGCATAAGGATTCATCCGCATGCGTTGCGCTGCGGAGGGCGTGGAGACGTTGACCTCATTGGTCGACTTCAGATAGCTCCACTGCGTCTTACCATTATACCAGACGGTGGCCTTTGGTGTGCTGGCATGAAACATGTTGCCCTTGATGGCTATGGCGCCCGATGTGGAGCCTATCTTGCTTCCCGACACGGTAAACCTTGCTGTGGCACCTTTCCTGTTGCCCACGATGGATGCGGTCTTGTCGAGCACCTTGCGCGCCAATGTGGGGTTTTGCGCATAGGCGCCTATCATCTGCAGCGTTGCCAAGAGCAACAGGATAATTGTCTTTTTCATTTCTTATTTGTCATTAGTTTCTGTAGACAATAACGTGCGGGCACTCATTATGTTACGTACTTTAAGAAGCTTTAACGCCTTTCATCGGTTTCCATGTACTTGCGCCAGCGTCACGTTCAGCGTGTTCTCATCGGCGATGAGCACCTCACGGGGCTTCGATCCCTGTGCCGCACCCACAATGCCGGCAGCCTCCAGTTGGTCCATGAGTCGTCCGGCACGGTTGTATCCGATGGAGAAGCGACGCTGGATCATGCTCGTCGAGCCCTGCTGGGTGATGACGATGGCACGTGCTGCCTCGTCGAAGAATGTGTCAAGACTGCCGAGGTTCGACTCGCCGCCGGGTCCCCCAGCACCTGCTTGTGGATCGTCAGGTTCCGGTAGTTCCATGGGGTCCATCGGACCGGGCTGGTCGGCGATGTGATCATTGATGGCTTCTATTTCGGGCGTATCGATGAAAGCGCACTGCACACGCACGGGGTCACCGCCCGAGAGGAACAACATGTCGCCGCGGCCCACCAACTGTTCGGCGCCTGTACGGTCGAGGATGGTGCGTGAGTCGATTTGCGATGCCACACGGAACGCCATGCGGCCGGGGAAGTTGGCCTTGATGTTACCCGTGATGATTTTGGTTGTCGGGCGCTGTGTGGCGATGATCATGTGGATGCCCACGGCACGCGCCAGCTGGGCGATGCGGGCGATGGGAAGTTCGATCTCTTTGCCTGCCGTCATGATGAGATCTCCAAACTCATCGATGATGACCACGATGTAGGGCATGTACTCATGGCCATCCGAGAGGTTGAGGCGATGGTGTATGAACTTGTCGTTATACTCGTCGATCTTCTTCACTTGCGCCTTCTTGAGCAGGTCGTAGCGGTGGTCCATCAGTTTGCAGAGTGAGTTGAGCGTTCGCACCACCTTCTGCACATCCGTGATGATGGGCTCGTCCTCATTCTCGGGCAGGGCGGCCATGTAGTGGGGCGTGATCTTGCTGTAGACACTGAATTCCACCTTCTTCGGGTCGACAAGCACAAACTTCAGCTCATTTGGGTGCTTTTTATATAATAAGGAGGTGATGATGGCGTTTAGGCCCACCGATTTGCCCATGCCCGTGGCACCGGCCACCAGCAGATGGGGTATCTTGGCCAGGTCGACCATGAACACCTCGTTGGTGATGGTCTTGCCCACCGCCATGGGCAGTGCCATCTTGGTGGTCTGAAACTTCTTCGAGTTGAGCACGCTCTCCATTGACACTATCTGCGGGTTCTTGTTGGGCACCTCTATGCCGATCGTGCCCTTTCCGGGAATAGGGGCGATGATGCGTATGCCAAGCGCCGAGAGGCTGAGTGCTATGTCGGCTTCCAGACCGCGTATCTTGCTGATGCGCACGCCCTCGGCAGGTGTAATCTCATACAGTGTCACAGTGGGGCCGACGGTGGCGTTGATTTTGCTGATCTGCACACCAAAGCTGTTGAGCACTTCGATGATGCGCGCATTGTTGGCCTTGATCTCGTCCATGTCAATGTTGGCGTTGGTGTCATACTTCTTAAGGAGCGTCAGTGTGGGGAACTTATATCGCGCATAGGGGTCCCAGGGGTTGATGGGAGCTTGCGGCTGGTTTTCGTCGCCCACCGTGTTTCCCGTCGCCTTGTCTTCCATGTTTATCTTCTCTACGGTCAGCGAGGCCTCGTCGTTCTTCACCTCGTTGGCGTTTGTGACATGCAGTGTGGCTTCTCCTTCCTCCGTGGCTGTGGGTTGCTGCCCTTGGGTAGTGTCTGTCAAGTCCACCACTTGTGGCTTGTCGTCATCCTGGTCGGTTGTGGCGGTGGACACCTCAGGGCTCGCTGGCTCGTGGCTCTCCCAACTGGGTTCCTGCTCCATCACGTCGTCGCCGGTGTTGTCGGTCACGGTAAACTTCACCTTACTGCGAATGTATTTCACGGGGTTGAGTGCCTTCCTCACCACGTTTATGGTCTCTGAGGTGAGGTAGGTGAGAAAGGCCAAGGCTACCACGAGCAGCACGGCAGTCAGTCCGGGAGGACCTATGAGGTTCTCCAGGAACTGCTTGCACAGCAAGCCATGGGCGCCACCGGGGTTGAACACCAAGTCGCCTGCAAAGGGAGAGAGAAAGGTGGCCAGGGCGGCAGAGCTCCAGAGCATGATGATGCTCAAGCACAAGAACCACTTGAGCAAGTTGACACTGTAGGCGTGCATCATCTTCAGAGCTGCGAGCACGAAGAAGAAAGGTATGAGGAATGCGGGAAAGCCGAAGTTGACCGCAATCAGATAATAGGACACCAGGGCACCGATGGAACCGCAACTGTTGGCGAATTCATGGTGCTGGTTGAGCCATTCGCCCGGGCGCATGCTTTCCAAAGTGCTCTGGTCCACTTGCCCGGTGACGAGATAAGACACCATGGCGATGATGGTCACCACCGCCAAAGCAAGCAACAAAAGTCCTGTGAAAAAGCCCGTGGTTTCGCTTTCCAGTATATTTTGTAAGCCGATTGCATAGCCGAACGACTTCGACTTGCGCTCAGTTTTCTTTTTTCCCATTTTGTTTGTAGTTTTATTAGCTGCAAAATTAATAGATTTTACCGTAAAACCAAAGGATTTCATGGCAATTGTTTTGTTAAAAAAGGAGTTTTCGCTTCACTATAATTTTCATGGTATGCTTATTTTGACGTCATGATCATTTGCGGCTCTTATGAGGAACCATCAAGGTCGCTTGTGACTTCCGTTGCTCAACTGCGCTGATTTTAGAGGTCATCCATCAAGATATGTTTTTTCAACCTTTGTTTATAATAAAACTCTAAAACATGGGAAAGTTTCACTTTTTTTTTATACTTTTGCAAGCTGATACGAAGAGAAAATGAAGAAAACGCTCTACAACAAGTTCGACAAGAAGGCAATCACAGGCTTGCCACAAGTGAAGTTTCCAGGAAGGATTATCTCTGTCATTTCACCAGGTGAAACGCAAAAGGCCGTGGACTATCTTCTGTCCAGTGACATTCTCGGGGTGGACACCGAGACAAAACCTGTGTTTCACAAAGGCGAGCACCATCAGGTATCCTTGCTTCAAGTGTCCAACCGTACCACTTGTTTTCTCTTCCGTCTCAATCTAACGGGCATCACACCCGCCATCAAGCAGTTGCTGGAGGACACTACCGTCAAGAAAATAGGGCTCTCGTGGCATGATGACATTCGCGGCTTGGAAGAGCGTGAGAAGTTTAAGCCCGGGCTATTCATTGACTTGCAGGACATTGTGCCGAAGCTGGGCATCGAAGACATGAGCTTGCAAAAACTATACGCCAACATTTTTCATCAGAAGATATCCAAGCGTCAGCGCCTTTCCAATTGGGAAGCGCCGCTTCTTGACAACAAGCAACGCCAGTATGCGGCCATTGATGCTTGGAGTTGCATCTTGCTCTATGAGGAGATTCTCCGTCTGCATGAGACCAAGGAATATGAGCTGGTACTCGTCCCTGAACCCGAGTTGCCCGCTCCCAAGGCCGATGGCGAACAGGAGTGCCTTGCAAATGGACACGAAGATTAACGAAGAATTATAAAACGCCATGTACAAGAACGTTTATCTGAAAAAAGGAAAGGAAGAGTCATTGCTTCGCTTTCATCCTTGGGTTTTCTCTGGTGCCATCCAACGTGCCGACGAAGGCATTGAGGAAGGTGACACGGTGCGCGTCATCACCCATGCGGGCGATTTCATTGCCGTCGGACACTATCAGGTGGGCAGCATCGCGGTGCGTGTGTTGTCATTTAGCGACATCACCGTCGACCAGTCTTATTGGCATGAGCGTTTGTCCGCCGCACTGACCATGCGGCAACGCATCGGCATCGCTGACAATCCGCAAAACAATACTTACAGATTGGTGCATGGCGAGGGTGACTGGTTGCCGGGATTGGTCATTGATTGCTATGGCCCGACGGCTGTCATGCAGGCTCATAGCGTAGGTATGCACCGCTGTCGAATGGATATCTGCCGTGCGCTCGCCGATGTGATGGGCGACCGCATCCAGCAGGTCTACTACAAGAGTGAGACCACTTTGCCCTACAAGGCTCATCTTGAGGAAGAGGATGGTTTCATCTTGGGTAGCACACATGACAATGTGGCTGTGGAGAACGGCCTGAAGTTTCATGTCGATTGGTTGCGCGGGCAGAAGACGGGGTTCTTCGTTGACCAGCGTGAGAACCGCTCTCTGCTGGAACATTACTCAAAGGGTAAGTCTGTGCTCAACATGTTCTGCTACACGGGCGGCTTCTCGGTCTATGCCATGCGAGGTGGTGCCCAGTGTGTCCACTCTGTTGACAGCAGTGCCAAGGCCATCGAGATTACGAACAGCAATGTGGCTCTCAACTTCCCAGGCGATATGCGCCATGAGGCTTTTTGCGAGGATGCGTTTCGCTTCCTGGAAGGACGGACGGACAAGTACGACATCGTGGTGCTTGACCCGCCAGCCTTTGCCAAGCATCGCGCCGCGCTCCACAACGCTCTCAAGGGATATATCCGCTTGAACGCCAAGGGGCTCCGTCTTGTCAAGGAGGGTGGACTGCTGTTCACATTCAGTTGCTCGCAGGCGGTAAGCAAGGATCAGTTCCGAAGTGCTGTCTTTACGGCCGCGGCGCAGTCTGGCCGCAAGGTGCGCATCCTTCACCAGCTCCATCAGCCGGCTGACCACCCCATCAATATCTACCATCCCGAGGGTGAGTATCTGAAGGGACTGGTGCTCTATGTGGAATAATACCAGGAACGCAGCCCCCAAAAATTCCATAAAGACATGACAGAAAGCTTCGAACAAAAGATAGAAAACGCCATAAGCCGTCACGACCTGCTGTGTCGTGACGGCTTTTATGTTGTCGCCCTGTCAGGTGGACCGGACAGCGTGGCGTTGCTGCGTGTGCTTGTGGCCTTGGGCTATAAGGTTCATGCGGCTCACTGCAACTTCCATCTGCGTGGTGAGGAGAGCAACCGCGATGAGCATTTTTGCGAACGGTTATGCAATAAGTTGGATGTCCAATTACACAAAATACACTTTGACACAACGGCTTACGCCAGTTTGCATCAAGTGTCCATTGAGATGGCGGCACGGACGTTGCGCTATCATTATTTCGCTTCTCTCTGTAAGGACATCAATGCGCGTGGCACCTGTGTGGCCCATCATCGTGACGACCAGGTGGAGACTATCTTGCTCAACATCATTCGGGGCACAGGCATGAGTGGATTGCAGGGCATGAAATGGCGTAATGGCAATATCCTTCGCCCCATGCTTGAGGTGTCGCGACAGGAGGTGATTGACTACCTGAACCTGCTGGACCAAGATTTTGTGGTTGACCACACCAACATGGAAGATGAAGTGCAACGCAATAAGTTGCGGTTGAACATCATTCCACTGTTAGAGGAAGTCAACCCTGCTGTCAAGGATCATATCTTACGCATGGCAGGTCATGTGGCTCAGGCTGACAAGGTCATTCGCTACACGCTTGAAGAACAGGAGAAACGCGTTTGCGAGACAATGCCAGAGAAGCATTTGGCGCTTGCCGTCAACCTCCGCCAGCTATCCAGTCTTCCTTCGCCCGAGTACTTGCTGTGGCATCTGATGAGCCCTTACGGCTTTCATCGAACGCAAGTGCGTGAAATGGCTGAAAGTCAAATGGTTGGTAATATGTGGTCAACCGATAGATGGATTGCTTTCATTGAGCGTGAGCACCTGTGCGTGGCGAGACGCGATGACTGGGAATGTGGCATGAAACCACTGCGCATCCCTGAAGCCGGTACTTATATCGTTCGTCAAGGTGAAGATGAGAGGCGAATTACGGTGCAGATACAGCCCTTTTGCTGTGAGCCTTCGCGCACGGCCGATGTGGCCACGCTCGATGCCGACAAGGTCGTCTTTCCGCTAACTTTGCGCCCCGTACAAAGTGGCGACCGCTTTGTGCCATTCGGCATGAAGGGGTCAAAGTTGGTATCCGATTTCCTGAAAGACCAAAAAGTGCCCACGCTTGACAGGCGCCGCCAATGGGTCTTGGTTGACAACACGGGAAACGTCGTTTGGCTTGTCGGAAGGCGCGTCGACAATCGGGTAGCCATTCTTGGCGGGACCACACAAAAGGTGCTGACCGTTAAATGGACGTGAAATTATCGAAAGATAGGTCAAAAAACGCTATTTTTCGCACAGTTAAGAGGAGAAAAGGGTAAATTTGCATAACGGAAACACAAAATATTCAATTGCGATATGTTCACAGAAGCAGACAAGAAACAGATTGAAGGCCGTGGCATGACCGTGGCACAGGTGGAGCGACAGCTCGTACAACATAGGGAAGGATTCCCCTTTCTGAAGATAGAGGCAGCTGCAGCAGTAGGCAAGGGTATCATCGCTCCCGATGAAACCGAGCAAAAAGAAGCCGAGAAGTTGTGGGAAGACTATAAACGTGAGGGGCACAAGGTGGTCAAGTTTGTGCCCGCCTCGGGTGCGGCCAGCCGCATGTTCAAGAACATGTTTGCCTTTCTCAACGCTGATTATGACACACCGCAGACCGACTTTGAGAAGACTTTCTTCGACAATATCACTAAGTTTGCATTCCGCAAAGCCCTGTGTCAGAAGTGTCACGCCAACAACGGCAAGAGTGTGAAAGAACTAATCGCTGAGGGCAACTATAAGGCGGTGGTTGCCAACATGCTCAATGCCGAGGGCCTCAATTATGGCCAACTGCCAAAGGGCCTGCTCCTCTTCCACGAATATGAGGACGGCCCGCGTACCCCCATGGAGGAGCATCTTGTGGAGGCGGCACTCTACGCCAACAGTGATGGTGAGGCCAATGTCCACTTCACGGTGAGCCACGACCACCTACAACTTTTCGAGAAACGAGTGGAAGAAAAGAAGGCGTACTACGAAAAGAAATTTGGTGTGAAGTATCATATCTCCTTCTCCGAGCAAAAGCCGAGCACCGACACCATAGCTGCCAATCCCGACGGGACACCATTCCGCAACGAGGACGGCACGCTGCTCTTCCGTCCCGGAGGTCACGGTGCGCTCATAGAGAACCTCAATGATATTGATGCCGATATCATCTTCGTAAAGAACATAGACAACGTGGTGCCCGACCACTTGAAGGAGACCACCGTGCTCTGGAAGCAAGTCATTGCCGGTGTCTTGGTGAAAATGCAACGTAAGGCGTTTAACTACCTGGAAATCTTGGATTCCGGACGATATAATCATGAGAAACTCGAAGAGATTATCCGCTTCGTTCAGCGAGATCTTTGCTGCCGTAAGGCAGATATCAAGGAGCTCGAAGATGCCGAACTGGTGTGCTATCTGAAGCAAAAGCTCAACCGTCCCATGCGTGTTTGCGGCGTCGTGAAGAACGTGGGAGAGCCTGGTGGCGGTCCCTTCTTGGCCTACAACCAAGACGGAACGGTGAGTTTGCAAATCCTTGAGAGCAGCCAAATAGACAAGAACAACGCCGAATACATGAAGATGTTTACCAGCGGCACCCACTTCAATCCGGTCGACTTGGTCTGTGCCACAAGAGACTACAAGGGGCACGCTTTCAACCTTCCGCAATATGTGGATCATCAGACAGGATTTATCAGCTCAAAGAGTAAGAATGGAAAAGAGCTGAAAGCCCTGGAGCTGCCTGGATTGTGGAACGGGGCCATGAGTGATTGGAACACCATCTTTGTGGAAGTTCCTTTGGCCACGTTCAATCCGGTCAAGACTGTCAACGACCTGTTGCGCGACAGCCACCAGGGTGCTTGCGCGCACCATCATTGCTAACTGGCGCGTCACGCGCGTTAGTCAAACTGACATTTCTGCACCATCCTTGCACTCACCTTGTCGTGTGTATGGGATGGTGCTTTTTTGTTTTCCTTGAATCTATGTCCCATGGTGTCGCCACGTTCAGTGCCTTTCCCACTTCAGTTTATGATATCATGACCACAAACAGATCTCGAGAATTGGCCCTAATTTGTAGAATTTATCTTTAGGGAGACGTGGAAAAAGACAATCAAACGTTTCACAGACGCTGCGAAATGCGTACCTTTGCAGTAGTTTTAGGAATCAAGATAACATTTTTATATTATGGTAAAAGGATTGAGAAGCCTGTTGGTGCTGGCTGTCGGGACATTTCTCTTAGGCATGGCTGAGTTTGTGATGGAGGGTATCCTGCCCGACTTGGCCAGAGATCTCCACATCAGCATTCCCCAAGCAGGTCATGCTATCTCCGTCTATGCCCTGGGGGTCTGTGTGGGCGCCACGTTTCTCATTGCTCTCCACAAGTTGCGTCCCAAACATATCATCTTGGGCCTGTTGACGTTAGTGTTCATCGGAGCGCTGCTCTCCGTCACGGCGAAGAGCTTCTGGTGGCTCATGGCGGCCCGTTTCATCAGTGGCCTGCCCCATGGCGCCTACTACGGCGTTGGCACCATCGTGGCCTATCGCCTGGCCGACGAAAGCCACAAGACACGGGCAGTGTCAATCATGTGTGCCGGGATGACGTTTGCCAATCTGCTCGGCAATCCTGTGGCCACGCTCCTGTCAGGCGTGCTGTCATGGCGTCTGGCCTTTGCTGTCATCGCCGTGGGCAGTGTGGTGGCCTTGATGCTTGTGACACGCTTCATCCCCGACCTTGACCCTCTGCCCGATACGGGTTACAAGGGACAGTTTCGTTTTTTGCGTCATCTGGACCCCTGGTTGATTATCCTTGCCACGATGTTTGGCAATGGCGGCATCTTGGCTTGGTACAGCTACATCTCACCCGCATTGGTGACCGAGGGAGGACTGCCGGCCCAATGGCTGCCTCTCTACATGGCCTTCGCAGGCTTGGGCATGGTCATTGGTAACCTGCTGAGTGGCTGGTTGTCTGACAAGTACAAGGCCGGTCTCACAGCCTCGGGTCTGCAGGCGGTGGCAGGCGTGATGCTACTGCTCGTTTTCTTCAGCGTAGCTCACGGCTATGTGCACCTGGCCCTGATGTTTGTGTGTTGTGGATGCCTTTTCGGAATGGGCACGCCTGAGCAACTGCTCATCATCGAACACTCGAAAGGCGGAGAGATGCTGGGTGGCTGTTGCATACAGATCGCCTTCAACTTTGGCAATGCAGCTGGCGCCTTCCTTGGCGGTCTTCCCATCAGTTGGGGCATGGGCTACGCTTGGCCAGCCATGATGGGATTTCCCTTTGTCGTCATCGGTTTCCTACTGCTCTTCACGTTCCACAAGAAATACGAATGCGGCCAGGCATAAATAATCCACGAAAAGGGAAATGATTTTGATGAAATGATGCGAGGTTTCAAGTTTTTTGCATTAACTTTGCCATATCGTTTACAACCCTTAAAACACTAACTAAACAATTATGGATCAACAGAAGACAGTGAAACCATACGTCATCGGTCTCGACCTGGGCGGCACCAACTCGGTGTTTGGCATCGTCGACGCGCGTGGTGAAATCAAGGCCACGACGGCCATCAAGACCAAGGCATACGACAACGTGAACGACTTTGTGGACGCGGCAATGGACGTGCTCCACATCATCATCGAGCAGGTGGGTGGCTTGGGCACCATCAAGGCGATGGGCATCGGAGCCCCTAACGGCAACTATTACACCGGATGCATCGATTTCGCGCCCAACGTGCCTTGGGCACACAACGGCTCAGTGCCGTTGGCCCAGATGTTTTCCGACAAGCTTGGCGGCATACCTGTGGGACTGACCAACGACGCCAATGCGGCAGCCATCGGCGAGATGACCTATGGTGTGGCGCGTGGCATGAAGAACTTTATCATGATTACCCTCGGCACAGGTGTTGGCTCGGGTATTGTGGTCGATGGCAAGGTGGTCTATGGCTGTGATGGCATGGCCGGCGAACTGGGCCACGTCATCGTGCGCAACGAGAACGGCCGTCCTTGCGGTTGTGGTCGTTGCGGCTGTCTTGAGACCTACTGCTCGGCAACCGGTGTGGCCCGCACAGCCCGCGAGCTGCTCGACACCACCGACACTCCATCGCTGCTTCGCGACATGAACCCCGAGGATATCACATCGCTCGATGTTTCGATTGCCGCATCAAAGGGCGATGAGCTCGCCAAGCACATCTACGAGTTCACCGGCGAGATTTTGGGCGAGGCCTGCGCCAACTTTGCCGCTTTCTCTTCGCCAGAGGCTTTTGTGTTCTTTGGCGGACTGACCAAGGCCGGTGACCAGCTGATGAAGCCGCTCGTCAGGAGTTATGACGAGCATGTTCTCAGGATATACAAGGGCAAGGCCAAGTTCCTCACGAGCGGACTTGACGGCAGTTCTGCTGCCGTGCTCGGAGCCAGTGCCATCGGTTGGGACCTGTAGGCATTTCCTCCGGATGAATGTGTGATGGGCTGTTCCCCATAGGTCTGTGACGGGTTTGCGTAGAATCCAACGGAGCTATCGGCGACAGCCCATCCATATTCGTATGATGACATGCTCGTCTCCCTTAGTCGGAAACGAGATAGTCAGGTATCATCTGCCAATTGTTTTCGGATGAGCCAATTGACGCGCCGTGATGATTTTTTTTGAATTCATTTTTAAACGCTTGGCGCATTTGGGCGTCTAAGAAGTAGTTGCAACTAAAAACATGCGAGTTCGGACGAGTCGCAAAACAAGTGAAATCCTTTAAAACCACAAGCAAATGATGAAGAAAGCACTGGTCATGATGGTGACCGCACTGACCCTTACAATGTCGGTCAGCGCACAGAATGATAATGGCAACCAACAGCGTCAGCGTCCCAGCAAGACGGAGATGATACAGAAGCGCACTGACCGCATGGTGGAGCGCTACGGTCTCAACAAGGAGCAGGCCCAGCAGCTGCTGAAGGTGAACACCACCTATGAGAGCCAATTGATGGACGGCCGCCGTGGTCCCCGCATGCACGGACAAGGCCAGCGTCCCGTGAGACGTGACAGCGTGGAGCGCCAGCGTCCATCGCAAGAGCAGATGGAGGCCATGCGGAAAGAGATGACCGCCAAGATGGACGCCTACAAGGCTGAGGTGAAAAAGATCATGACCGATGAACAGTTTGCCAAGTATGAGGCAGACCTCAAGAATTTCCGCCCTGGCCGTAGGCCGAACGACAAATAATCCCCCCTGCCACATGTGGCAAGCAAAGGCATAAGGCGATGGTCTTATGCCTTTTTTCATGCAATAAATCATAAGATGAGCGTTGCAGCCAAGTAGACATACCTATTTATTAGTATATGGTGATGATAATTGCCCTTTGCCACCACGTTGCCAATAAATATTTGTAATTTTGCAGCGATAAAACAAACAAGCAATATGAAATTATCAGAGTTGCATACGGGCCAAACCGGCATCATCGTCAAGGTGATGGGACATGGAGGCTTTCGCAAGCGAGTGGTGGAGATGGGCTTCATCAAGGGCAAGTCCGTCACGGTGCTGCTCAACGCCCCACTGAAAGACCCTGTGAAGTACCGCATCATGGGCTATGAGGTCAGTCTGCGTCACTCCGAAGCTGACATGATAGAAGTGGTCACTGAGGAGGAAGCCCGCGATATGAGAAAACAGGAAAAGGAGCAACAGTCGGAACATGCCGATGCGCTTTGTACCGTGGCCGACGCGAAGGACCCCGATGACATGGCCATCACCGATGCTCAGTTGGCCGACGTCGCTGACCGTCGCCACAAGGTAATCAACGTGGCACTGGTGGGAAATCCCAATTGCGGCAAGACCTCACTCTTCAACTTTGCCAGTGGCGCACACGAACGTGTGGGCAACTACAGCGGCGTGACTGTTGACGCCAAGGAGGGCCATGCCTCTTTAGGCGGCTACGAGTTCAACCTTGTCGATCTGCCCGGTACCTATTCGCTCTCAGCTTACTCGCCAGAGGAGCTCTACGTCAGGAAACAACTGGTGGAGAAGACTCCTGATGTGGTGATCAATGTCATCGACGCCTCCAACCTCGAGCGCAACCTCTACCTCACCACCCAGCTCATCGACATGCACATCCGCATGGTGGTGGCACTCAACATGTTTGACGAGACAGAGGAGCGTGGCGATACCATCAACATCGACTCTCTGTCGAGCCTCTTCGGTGTGCCCATGCAGCCGACGGTGTTCACCACGGGCCGTGGAGTGCAAGACCTCTTCCGCAAAGTCATCGAGGTGTATGAGGCCACGGAGGGAGCCGACGCCCACTTCCGCCATATCCACATCAACCACGGACATGAGATAGAGCACGGCATAACGGAGATACAGGAGCACCTGAAGAAGGAACCCGGGCTGCGTGAGCATTACTCCACGCGCTATCTGGCCATCAAGCTCCTGGAGAACGACAAGGAGGTGGAAACACTCGTGAAGACCTTCCCCGACGCGGCTGAGATTCTGGAACATCGCGACGCGGCGGCAAGACGAGTGCTGGAGGAAACCAAGGAAGACTCTGAGACGGCCATCATGGATGCCAAGTATGGTTTCATCCGCGGCGCCTTGGCAGAAGCCGGGTACATGACAGGGCAGGGCAAAGACACCTATCAGGTGACCCATCTGCTCGACCGCATCCTGACCAATCGCGTCATCGGTTTCCCGATCTTCATAGCGCTCCTGGCGCTGATGTTCTTCGTCACCTTCAACTTAGGTTCCTATCCCATGGACTGGATCGACCAGGGTGTCTCTCTGCTCGGCGATTTTCTGGGCGACCACCTGCCCGATGGTCCTATCAAGGATATGCTTGTCGACGGCATCATCGGTGGCGTGGGTGCGGTCATCGTCTTCCTGCCGCAGATTCTGATACTCTACTTCTTTATCTCCTTCATGGAGGATTGCGGATACATGTCGCGCGCCGCGTTCATCATGGACAAGTTGATGCACCAGATGGGCCTCCACGGCAAGTCGTTCATCCCGCTCATCATGGGTTTTGGCTGTAATGTGCCCGCCGTGCTCGCCACGCGCACCATCGAGAGTCGCCGCTCACGGCTGGTGACAATGCTCATCCTGCCGCTCATGAGCTGCGAGGCTCGCATACCCATCTACATCATGATCATCGGCACTTTCTTCTCGTTGCGCCAGCAGTGGCTCATCATGACAGCCCTCTATCTCATCGGCATCGCCATGGCCGTCGTGATGAGCAAGATCTTCACCCGATTCCTGGTCAAGGGAGAGGACACCCCGTTTGTCATGGAACTGCCCCCTTACCGTTTCCCCACGGCCAAGGCTGTGGGCAGGCACACCTGGGAGAAGGGCAAGCAATACCTGAAGAAGATGGGTGGCATCATCCTCGTGTCGACCATCATCGTGTGGGCACTTGGCTATTTCCCCCACAACGAGCAGCTCACACCGCAGCAGCAGCAGGAGCAGAGCTACATCGGGCGCATCGGCAAGACCGTGGAGCCCGTGTTTGAACCCCAAGGCTTCAACTGGAAGTTTGACGTGGGACTGATTGCCGGTGTGGGGGCCAAGGAAATAGTGGCCTCCACGATGGGTGTGCTCTATTCCAACGACGACAGCTTCGCTGACGACAAGGGTGTCAACGACGAGGGGGGCAAGTATGAAAAGTTGCACAAACTCATCACGGCCGATGTGGCGAAAAGCCAGGGCCTGAGCCTCACCGACCCGCGCCTGGAGCACGTGTCAGCGCTCACGGCATTCTGCTTCTTGCTCTTCGTGTTGCTCTATTTCCCTTGCTTGGCAACGGTTGCCGCCATCAAGAGCGAAACGGGTGCCTGGAAGTGGGCACTCTTCGCGGCGGGATACACCACAGCCTTGGCTTGGGTGGTATCCGCATTGGTGTTCAGGATAGGATTGCTTTTCATCTGAAGTTCTCGAAAAGCAACATGTCATACGATAGGGCAGGTGTCGACCTTAGGGTTGGGCCTGCCCATTATTTATGTGGCAGAGTATGGGTCACCGCGCTTTGGGGTCCTTAGCAGGGATCGTCGAAGAGGGTGGGGCCGGATGGCTGGTCGCTTGGTCTTAGCGTCTCGTCTGTCACGTTGGCTTCGTCGTAGCAGAACGTCAACTGGATGTGGCGCGCCTTCTTGCTCTTGGGGTTGAGACGGTAGACTCCCCAGGAGGGATGATCCAAAAGGTCATGAGAATGGCGGCTGTTCTGTTGAAGAAATGCCAACACGCGCCGCTTCACCTCTTCCAAGCTCACCGCATGAAACAGGCTGTTCTGTGAGTTGTAGACATGAAGGATGATCTTGCGGACGCGCAAGCCCTCAGGTCCAGCCTCAGCCAGGATTTTCAGTATATCTTCTCTCATGAATAAAAAAGCCGCAACTCATGCGAATGAGCTGCGGCTCCTTGTAGTTTCTTATTGGCTTAGGCAAGTACAACCTTACCTTCAGCACCCTTCACTTTGCCTTCTTTCAGCAGCCATCCGATGCCCAGCAGGATCTCGGTCTCAGTCTTCTCTGTGGCCTTGGCAAGCTCCTCAACGCTCAGAGCCTCACCTGCGGCAGCGAGCGCATTGTAAACATCACCAGCGCGGAAACCGGCATTCTCGGCGTCAACAAACACCGTAGCCTTCTTGGCGGTCTTCCTTGTGGTGGCTTTCTTTGCAGCGGTTGCCTTTGTTGCAGCTGCTTTGCTTGTAGTCTTCTTCTCTGTCATGATTACGTAAAATTTAATTCTCTCAGTATAATAACTGGCTGATTACTAACTTTCTCGTTGCAAAAGTAATACATTTTTTTCAAACAGTATGTGCTATTATTGCCTTATTTGAGCACAAGAATCACTTAAAGGCTATACTTGTGTTGTTTTTTTGATGTAAATCAAGAAAAGGGACGCTCTTGGAACTTGCCAAGATGATGCTTTTGTTGGATTGATGAATGTAAAACAACATGGATTACAGCGTTTGCGGGAATCTCTTTTCGTGTTCCGGCACCATGAGAGCCTTCAGGGCTTTTGAGTGGTTCAATGATGTTGCCTTGTGACAGCATGGGCAGTTTCATTCCAGGGCTGATTCCTTGAATAAAGCGGACAATGT
>DJOV01000025.1:0-4361 GCA_002437285.1 Prevotella sp. UBA6429
ACCCTTTATCGCAAAATTACCCCACGCAAATCTCAGTGCGACCGACAAAAAACGCCATTTTCGCGCTCTATTTCAACTACATTTCGCGATAAACTTTTCGACCAAAAATCATGACATAACGGATGAACGAAGAAAATCCGCGCAAACTGTTTGTATGAACGGAATTGGCCTGAAGATGCGCAATGTCTGCGGCGATGAGACCATTTTCCTTCTTTGACCGCTCGCTTGCTCTTGTAGTTTGTGTGGGGAAATCCCTATGCCTTTTTAGGGAAATGAGCCTTGCGCTTTTGTGGGAATGTTATAACTTTGCACTTGATAAAGTGTTGTGGGATGAGGCGCGCTACAGGACACCCGTCAGCCAGCCCTTCCCTTGACGCATATTAAGATAAGCGATAGAAGATGAAAAAGACTATGGTAGTGGCGTTGTCGGCAGCTGTGCTCTTGCTGGGCAGCTGTGACACGAATATGGCAGCTGGCGCATACACCGGCTCCTCGTTGGGTAGCATTCTCGGTTCGGCCATTGGCGGCATTGCCCAGGGCCCTCGAGGATCAGACATAGGCACCATCGTCGGCATGGCCGGCGGAGCCATCATCGGCGGAGCCATCGGCCACGCGCAAGACCAGAAGCAGCAGGCCGAGCTCGACCAGTATAAGCGTGACAAGGCTGCACGCGCCGCGGCCCGCCAGGCCCGTCAGCAGGCCGGTGCCCCTACCACCTTGGGCAACGGCGGAGCGCAGCCTGTGGCCCGTGACACCGCGGCTTCAGCCAACTATGGCAGTGGTTTTGACGCCTCCAACAGTGGCGACGACCGTATCTATGATTTTAGTTCGAGCGATTACACAGGCGATTACACCGCCCAGCAGCCCGAGACCACGATGCCCCTCCAGTCGGGTGTGGATGAGCTGGCGCAGGGCCTGAAGTACACGCCCGTCATAGAGATAGTCAATGCCCGCTTCGTGGATGACAACCAAGACGGCCAGATCCAGCGCGGTGAGCTCTGCAAGATTATCTTCGAAGTGATGAACCGCGGCAGTCAGCCTGTTTTCGATGTGCAGCCCACTGTCGTTGAGGCTACCGGCAACAAGCACCTGTTCGTGTCGCCCAACATGCACATAGAGCAGATAGCGCCGGGCAAGGGCATCCGCTACACGGCCATGGTGAAGGCCGACAACCGCCTGAAGAACGGCACGGCAAAATTTTGCGTGAGCGTCATCCAGGGCAACACCCACATCTCCAAGGTCACCGAGTTTAACATCCCGACGGTCAAATAAGCCCGAGACGCATGACAAGGGCCTATATCCAGTTGCAGGAGGACCGTGCAAGTGCTGTTGACGCTTGCACGGCCCTCCTGCTTTTTGCTTCTCCCATGAAGCGACTGCTGTCCATCCTGTTCCTTTCCTGTCTGCCGTTGCTTGCCGCCCATGCCGTTTCGGCCGACAGTATGCGGGTGGACACGCTGGCCTATCATGGCCGCCATGCCATCGACTTCGTGCTGCTCGGCGACGGCTACACGCGCGCTGACCAAGCGCAGTTCTTGAGAGATGCGCGCCGTTGTTTCGGTTACCTGTTCCGCACGTCGCCCTTCGACCGCTATCGCAGTTATTTCAACCTCTACGCCATTGCCGTCGTCTCCCGTGAGCGCGGTATCAGCCACCTCGGCGTGCGCCTTCCCGACGGCACACGGGCTTGTCCCGAGCACAGCCCCTTGCCCCTGCAGCAGCGCGACACCTACTTCCGCCTCTCGCTCGACCTCGACGGCATCCATCGCCTGATGGGGTGTGGCAATTATCGGGGGCTCCGGCGCATCCTCCACCGTTGTGCGCCCCGTTGTCACCTGGCCGGCATCCTCTCCAACACCGACGAGTATGGGGGAATGGGTGGCGACATCCTCCTGGCTACGCGCAACCGTCAGAGCCGCGAGGTGTTTGTCCATGAGTTTGCCCATATGTTCGGCAACCTGGCCGACGAGTATTTTGCCGGTGACGACTTCTTCGACGAACTGCCCAACATGACCCATGACAGCCAGCCTACTACCGTGCGCTGGCGTCGCTGGCTCGACGAGCCGGGAGTGGGCATCTATCCTTACCAGGGCACTCCGGAAGCAGCGCGATGGTACAAGCCCACGGAGGCCACGCAAGGCGGTGCCTATTGCAAGATGCAAGTGCTGGGCCGAGCCTTCTGCCCTGTCTGCCGCGAGGCCCTTGTGGAGCGGTTGCATGAGCTATGCAATCCGATAGGGGCGGTGACGTCTGCCGACAGCGTGTTGGCCTTTCCGCCGGGCCGCCACTCTTCCCTTCGGTTCAGGTTGGCGGAGCTGCTGGAGGCCCGTGGCGGCCACACGCTCATCGTCTGGCGTGTGGACGGGCGCGTGGCACAGGTGGGCGGCAAGCGCTTCCGGCTTCGTAGACCCCGGGCCGGTGAGCCTGCGCCCCACACGGTCAGCGTCTCGGTGAGCGATGAGAGCGAGTTTGTGCGGTCGCCCGAACATGCCCTCCGTCACGTCTACAAGCATACTTGGCAGATTGTTTGAGTCTTCCGGCATTTGGAGTGATGAGCCCCTTGCGTTGGGGTTAACCTGGTTGATAGTCATCCCTCTGTGGAGAGGCTGCGATACGAAGGGATCACAGGGGCTGGGCGATAGGTGCAGGCCTTACCGAACCGGTTCAAAAGGGAAACAAGACGAAGGCGCAGGCATCCCAGATGGCGTGTGAGATGATGAGTGCCGTGAGGCTCTTGGGGCAGAACCTGTATATCAGTCCCCAGCAACCGCCCACCACGGCCGCAGCCACGACCAGCATGAAGTTGAGTGACGGCACATGCACCAGCGTGTAGCAGGCCGTGGCCGCCACGAAGCCCCAGTTGCGCCCCCAACGGGCCATCATGCGACGCTGTACGAACCCCCGCCAGAAGATCTCTTCCGCCGGTCCGATGACGGCGAGCAGCAGCAGGGCGATGACCTCAGGCGACGTGCCCGACTTCATGTCGTAGATCATGTTCACCTCCGGCCTGGCGAAACTGAACATCCACTGCGACACCTTGTCACCCGTCCAGAACACCCACCACAGCACGAAGGCGATGGCTGCGCCGGCACCGACGCTTCTCCAGGAGAAGCTCACGTCGTGCGTCCACTCCCTGCACCACAGGCAAGCCAGTGTGGTCAGCACCAAGGCGGATGCCGTCATGGTGTACCAGAAGTTGATGTGTGTTGCGGTCCATGGTGAGAACATGACAAACCACAGCAGAGCGGCGACGCTCACCGCGCTCCATGTCTTGCTCATCTGCTTCATGTCCTTCATCCTATCCATCCTCCCATCAGGTAACCGAGTGCGCAGAGCACGCCGAATGTCATTTGCAGTTGTGCGCTGTCCTTGTCGAGTGTGGCGATGCCCATGTGGGCCTTGTCGTGCCGTGCGCCCAGCAAGGTCCTGATGTTGCGCAGGGCCAGGGGCAACGCCGCCACCACGATGAGCGATGTCCATGGTGCGCCTCCCATGGCGGTGTAGACCAACGTGAGCACAAAGGGCAGTGCCAGCTCGCCGACATACACCTTCTTGGCACATTCCAGACCAATGGCGGCACTGAGCGTCGCCAGGCCCGCCCGCTTGTCGTTGTCGATGTCACGCGTGTTGTTGGCATGGAGGATGGCCACCGTCAGCAACCCGAGTGGCAAGATGGTGAGCAGCGCCTCCGGCATGTATTGGTTTGTGGCGACATAGGCTGTTCCGAAGGCAGGCAGCAATGCGAAACTGACGAGGATGTTGAGATCGCCCAGGGCGTGAGCCTTCATCTGGGGATAGAGGGTGGCCAGCGCCATGCCCGCTACACCAATCCACAGCGCCGTCCACGACGAGTGGGCCAGGAGATAGAGGCCGATGGGCAAGGCCAGCACCAGCAGGCAGATGCCATAGCGGAGGATGGTCTTGGCCGCGAATGTGCCGTCGTAGATCCATGTCACGCCGTTGGGACTGTCCTTGAGATCCACCTTCCGTGTGTAGTCATAGTAGTCGCTCACCATGTTGCCGCCCGCATGAGCCATGACCAGCAAGGGCAAGCACAGCAAGGCGTTTGTCCAGTTGACATCTGTTCCGTGTTTTCCCATGTACGCTAAAAATCCCCACATGATCAATATGGGCATGACCGATGCGGGGAACGACCAGGGCCGGGTGGCGATCACCCAGTCCTTCAAGGTTCTTTTCCGTTTCACTTCTTTTCTGTTTATGTTTTTTCGTTTGTTGCATGGTCCATTTGCCGGACGCCGTCTGTTTCGCCCCCACTTAGTGACGGTGAAAAAATAAATTGGTATGATTTGAGCCTCATATTTTTGAGCTATTTTTCTCTCTCAAAGAGGGAGTATAGCGGG
>DJOV01000025.1:4506-7393 GCA_002437285.1 Prevotella sp. UBA6429
AAGTTATTTTTTCATCGTCACTTAGTCGCCAAACCAACCTTTCACGTGGTCGAAGACACTGCTCCAGAACGAGGGGTCCTTCTCCTTGGCGGTGGCCGTGTGCTGCTTGGCCTTTGCAGTCTGGGGCGTCTTGGCGGTGGCGTGGGGCGTCTTGCTGACGTGCTTGGCTGCCACAGCCTTATGGCTGCCCACGCTCTCCTTGGCCTGGTGCTCCTCCTTGCTTTCGCCGGTGGCGGCAGGGGCGTTCTTGGCCAGGATCTTCTGCCGTTTCTCCTGCGCCTGTTTCTGGGTGGGCATCTTCTTCCTCACCATCTCCTCTTCCTTGGTCAGGCCCTTGTCCACCTCCTCGTCGTCCTTCCAGTCCTTGATGAAACTGTAGGCCGCCTTGGAGAAGTCAAACTCGAAGTCGGGTAGTCCGCGCTCCGTCTCGTCGTCCATGCGGTAGGGCGGGTTGGGGCCGTCCACACGCTTCACCTCCACCATGCTCACGCCCTGCGAGAGCATGCCCAACTCGCGTGCAGCCCCATAGCTCAGGTCGATGATGCGGCCGCGGCCGTAGGGGCCACGGTCGGTGACCTTCACGGTGATTTCCTTGCCGTTGCTGAGGTTCTTGACCCGTAGCAGCGTGCCGAAAGGATAGTTGCGGTGGGCGCAGGTCAGGCTGTCATGGTGTAGCCGCTCGCCACTGGCTGTGCGGGCCCCTGTGGCCCTTTTCGAATAATAAGAGGCCTTGCCCCTATGCGTTTGCGCTTGCATGGGGGTAAGGCCAGATGTTGTTATGATGGTTAAAAAAACTACTACCTTATAATTCACAATATTTTGAGCTTGTATACATTGTTTTCTTGGCTCAGTGCGTCACACGATACCCTGTGCGAGCATGGCCTTGGCCACCTTCATGAATCCGGCGATGTTGGCACCCTTCACGTAGTCGATGTAGCCGTCGGGCTGTGTGCCGTACTTGCGACACTGCTCGTGGATGCTCTTCATGATGAAGTGAAGCTTTTCGTCGACCTCGCTGTCGCTCCAGTGTAGACGCATGATGTTCTGGCTCATCTCCAGCCCAGATGTGGCCACGCCGCCCGCATTGACGGCTTTGCCCGGAGCGAAGAGCTGGTGCGCGTTGACAAACTTCTCCACCGCCTCGGCCGTGCAACCCATGTTGCTCACCTCAGCCACGCAGACAGGCTTCTGCGCCAGGATCTTGTCAGCGTCGGCAGCGTCGAGCTCGTTTTGCGTGGCACAGGTCAGGTAGATGTCAGCCTTCTGCTCCCACGGCTTCTTGCCGGGGAAGAACGTGGCGCCCGGGAACTCGTCCACGTAGGGCTGGCACACATCATTGCCGCTTGCGCGCAGCTCCAGCATGTACTCGTTCTTCTCACCGCTGATGCCGTCCGGGTCGTAGATGTAACCGTCGGGGCCGCTGATGGTGATGACCTTGGCACCCAGCTGGGTGGCCTTCTTCACGGCACCCCACGCCACGTTGCCAAATCCGGAGACGGCAATGGTCTTGCCCTTGAGGTCGATGCCTTGCGTGTCGAGCATGTGGTGCACGAAGTAGAGGGCACCGTAGCCTGTGGCCTCAGGCCTCAGGATGCTGCCGCCATACTCCAGTCCCTTGCCCGTGAGCGTGGCACCCTGGAACATGCTGGTCAGCCGCTTGTACTGGCCGAAGAGGTAACCGATCTCACGTCCGCCCACGCCGATGTCGCCGGCGGGGATGTCCATCTCCGGTCCCACATATTTATATAGCTCCTGCATGAAGCTCTGGCAGAACCGCATGATCTCAGCGTCGCTCTTGCCGCGGGGCGAGAAGTCGGAACCGCCCTTGCCGCCGCCCATGGGCAGGGTCGTCAGGGCGTTTTTGAAGGTCTGCTCGAAGCCCAGGAACTTTAGTATGCTTAGGTTGACAGACGCATGGAAGCGCAGGCCGCCCTTGTACGGGCCTATGGCACTGTTGAACTGCACGCGGTAGCCGATGTTGACCTGCACCTCGCCCTTGTCGTCTACCCAAGGCACGCGGAAGGTGATGACGCGCTCGGGCTCCACCATCCGCTCCATAATCTTGGCTTTCTCAAACTCCGGATGCTGGTTGTAGACATCCTTCACCGAGATGAGCACTTCGCGAACAGCCTGAAGAAACTCAGACTCACCTGGATGCTTGCGCTCCAGTTGTTGCATGATTTTTTCAACTTCCATAGTAGTAATCGTTCTATGGGTTTGTGGGTTTGCGCCCACTTGCCGCAGGTTATAGTTTTAAAGGTTCCTAAGGTTGGATGACTCCAGCCGTTTGTCATTTTGTTATGAATGACACCGCAAATATAGTCTTTTCTCCGGCAAGTTCCAAATGAATAGCAGATATTTTAACGCTCAATCTTGCATTTTGATATTCTTTAGGATTTGTGTGCGCAAACGTGCGCCGGTGCCCCGCAAATAGCCAAGGTGTCGCAGGGAGTTTCAAGTTGCCATTGCAGCAGACAATTGGAGTTACATGATGTATAGCTGCAATGTGGGTTAACAAGGAGGCAAAGCTGTACCTCGGATTGGGAGGCTATCAGGGACGTGACTTTGACGGACAGATTGCCGACTGCACCATATGCTTCCTGACATACATCGTCATGGCAATGGAGAAACGATTTCCCGAATACGAGACCGTGGGGGAGCTTTTTGTCAACATGGAGAGCGATGTAAGGGATCTCACCTTGTGGAATCGAATGTTGGACTGCATCCGAAGACTGCTTGAGGTCCAGTGTGGACATTTGGACATCGCTTTGGACGAACTGGCTGCGAGCATTATCAACGATGACGAAGCTGCCGAGGCATACTTCATAAAGGCTAAAGCACTGGAATCCAGGCAATCGGCATAGCAACACAATTTAAGTAAGCGTTA
>DJOV01000025.1:7517-27788 GCA_002437285.1 Prevotella sp. UBA6429
GGGTGGGAAACTTCAGTTATCTATAGGTGGGTTCTATAAATTACCACCCAAAAACATGTATGATGAAAGGTTACGTTTTGCTATCTTTTGACCTCTTATCGGCGCAGACCGCCAACTTGTTCGGTCGTATAGCCCGCTATACTTCCTCACTCGCTGACGCACTGACCTCAAAAAGAGCCTTAAAATCTGCTAAAGCTAATTTATAGAACCCACCTATAATTGTTGATAGGAAAAGTAGACGCAAGTTCAATAATGGAGACTGATGCAAATTATTCTTTGCAAAATCATGGCCTCCTTGAGAAAAAGAGCTATATTTGCAGAGTGAAGCCTATAACAACCTAACACAATACGACATGGAGAGTCAAATCCCACAGGAGTGGAACAAGTTTATACTGAAAGACGTGACGTTCGTCAACCTGATGATGCGCCGCATCTACAACGTGCTTATCGTGGCCAACCCCTACGACGCATTCATGCTCGAGGACGACGGCCGCGTGGAGGAGAAGATCTTCAATGAGTACATGGAGCTGGGCTTGCGTTATCCGCCCACGTTCACACAGGTGTCGACCATTGCCGAAGCGGAGAAAGTGCTTGCCACGATGAAGATAGACCTGGTGATCTGCATGCCCGGCAACGCCGACAACGACGCCTTCACCGTGGCGCGCGCCATCAAGGGCAAGTTTCCCGAGATTCACTGCGTGGTGCTCACCCCCTTCTCCCATGGCATCACGCGCCGTATGCAAGACGAAGACCTCAGCATTTTCGACTATGTGTTCTGCTGGCTGGGCAACACCAATCTCATCATGTCGATTATCAAGCTCATCGAGGACAAGATGAACCTCGAACACGACATTCAGGAGGCTGGCGTGCAGATGATCCTGCTGGTGGAAGACAGCATCCGCTTCTACAGTTCGATCCTTCCCAACCTCTATAGCTATATCCTCAAGCAGAGCCAGAACTTCGCCACCGAGGCGCTCAACCGCCACGCCGCCAACCTGCGCATGCGCGGACGGCCCAAGGTAGTGCTGGCCCGCAACTACGATGAGGCCATGGATATCTACGAACGCCACAAGGACAACTGCCTGGGCGTGATCAGCGATGTGCGGTTCCCCCTGCATGCCACCAAGCGCTCGCAGATTGTGGGTGCCGGTGCCTCGTCGGTCGAGAAAGACCCGGAGGCAGGCTTCAAACTGCTGGAGGCCATCCGGCGCGAGGACGAGTATGTGCCCCTCATCATGGAAAGCTCCGAGGCCGCCAACCGGGAACGCGCCGAGCAAGAAGGCTTCCGCTTTGTCGACAAGAACTCCAAGATGCTCAGCGTCGACCTGCGCCACCTCATGGAGGAACACATGGGCTTTGGCGACTTCATCTTCCGCGACCCGAAGACCCATGCTGAAATCATGCGCATACGGACTCTGAAGGAGCTGCAGGACAACATCTTCAAGATACCGCGTGACTCCATGCTCTACCACATCTCGCGCAACCACATGAGCCGCTGGCTCACAGCGCGCGCCATCTTCCCCGTGTCCAACTTCCTCAAGCATGTCACCTGGCACAAGTTGCAGGATGTTGATGCGCACCGCCAGATTATCTTTGATGCCATCGTGCAGTATCGCCACATGAAGAACATTGGCGTGGTGGCAGTCTTCGACCGCGGCAAGTTTGACAAGTATGCCCATTTCGCCCGCATCGGCGAGGGCTCGCTGGGAGGCAAGGGCCGTGGCCTGGCCTTCCTCGACAACGTGGTGAAGACCCATCCCCAGTTCAACCAGTTTACGGGGGCCACGGTGCAGATACCCAAGACCGTGGTGCTCTGCACCGATGTGTTCGACCAGTTCATGGAACACAACAACCTCTACGACATCGCCCTTAGCGACGCCCCCGACGACGTCATCCTCCAGCACTTTCTCAAGGCGCAGTTGCCCGACAGCTACATCGACGACTTCTTCACCTTCTTCGAAGCCACGAAGAGCCCCATCGCCATCCGCTCCAGTTCGCTGCTTGAGGACAGTCATTACCAGCCCTTTGCAGGCATCTACAGCACCTACATGATTCCTTACCTTGAGGACAAGTACGAGATGCTCCAGATGTTGGCGGCCGCCATCAAGGGCGTTTACGCCTCGGTGTACTATCGCGACTCGAAGGCCTACATGACCGCCACGAGCAACGTCATCGACCAGGAGAAGATGGCCGTCATCCTGCAGGAGGTGGTGGGCAAGACCTATGGCGACCACTATTATCCCAACATCTCAGGAGTGCTGCGCAGCCTCAACTATTACCCCATCGGCGACGAGACCGCCGAGGAAGGCATCGCCTCGCTGGCCCTGGGATTGGGCAAGTATATTGTCGATGGCGGGCAGACCCTCCGCGTGTCGCCCTACCATCCCCGACAGGTGCTGCAGATGAGCGAGATGGAGATGGCCCTGCGCGAGACACAGACGCGATTCTATGCGCTTGACATGAAACATGTGGGCTCCGACTTCAAGGTCGATGACGGCTTCAACATTCTCAAGCTCAAGGTGAAGGAGGCCGACAAGGATGGCTCCTTGCGATACATCGCCTCCACCTTCGACCCCTACGACCAGGTCATCCGCGATGGCCTCTACGAGGGCGGGCGCAAGGTCATCTCCTTCTGCGGTGTGCTGCAGCACGATGTGTTCCCCTTGCCACAGATCTTGCAGATGTCGATGAAGTATGGCGCTGAGGCCATGCGACGTCCTGTGGAGATTGAGTTCGCCTGCAACCTCAACGATGACAAGACAGGCGACTTCTACCTCCTGCAGATCCGTCCCATCGTCGACTCCAAGCAGACATTGGTGGAAGACGTGGCGGCCATTCCCGATGCCGACTGCCTCTTGCGCTGTCACAACTCGCTGGGACATGGCATCGTGGATGACGTGACGGACGTGGTGTATGTGAAATACGACGACCAGTTCTCGGCGATGAACAATCCCTCGGTAGCTTCGGATATCGAACGCATCAACCGCCACTTTCTCGATGAGGGACGCAACTATGTGCTCATCGGGCCAGGCCGTTGGGGCTCCAGTGACCCTTGGCTCGGCGTGCCCATCAAGTGGCCCAACATCTCAGCGGCGCGTGCCATCGTCGAGGTGGTGCTACGCAACTATCGTGTTGACCCCAGTCAGGGCACCCATTTCTTCCAGAACCTTACATCGTTCGGCGTGGGTTATTTCACCATCGACACCAATCATCCCGGTGAGGGCGGGCTGCTGCGCAAGGAACTTCTTGACCGGATGCCTGCGGTGGAGGAGACCCAATGGGTGCGCCATGTGCGCTTCGGCCATCCATTGCGCATCATGATGGATGGCATGAAGCAGGAGGGCGCTGTCCTCTTGCCTGAAAGCGAAATACGCCAAACACCTTAACACGCACAGAAATATATGACACTTGAACATTCCTATCAGCGGAAAGCACAGTCGTATGGTCAGCAGGCGCAGTCGCTGCGTAACCGTGGCCGAGGCTTTGTTGTGGCCGAAGTCATCCTCTTCGTGGCGTTTATGGCCTCGTTGGCCGGCGTCACGCAGACGGGATGGCGCATGGCGGCCGCCGTTCTTGCGCTGGTCTCGCTGGCCGGCTATGTGGTGTTGCGCCGGCTCGATGTGCGCAACGACACCCGCATCCGCCATCTTGAAGACTTGCAGACCGTCTATGACCGTGAGGCCCGGGCCCAGCGTGGCGACTACGAGGCGTTTGACGCGGGGACGCGTTACGTCAATCCGCACCATGCGTTCAGCTATGACTTAGACCTATTCGGGCCTGACAGCCTCTACCAACGGATCTGCCGCACGGTGGCCACAGGTGGCAGCGACGCTTTGGCCCGTCACCTATGCGACCTGCATCCCTTGTCGGCTTCGCCCGAAGATATCGACCGGTTGGCCGCAGACGAGACGTTCCGCATGTCATTCATCGCAAGAGGCGCCAGGGGAAAGATAGACACCGAGGCTATCGCCCGTTCGCTTGAGGCTGTCCGCCATCTGCCTGTCGCTTCTGCGTTTTCGTCTGTTTGGGTGCGTGTGCTGGTGTGGATGGATGTGGTGGCGTTTCTGACCAGTGTTGCCTTAGCGGCAATGGGAAAGGTCAGCGCCATGTTGCCCATGTGGTGGGGCACGCTCCAGTTCTTTGCCGCTTACGCCCTGTGCAATGGCCCGTTGCGCCGTATCGGAAGTGCGCTCGACCAATTGCATGACCAGTTGCGTCAACTCATGGAGGTGGTGAGCCTTCTGTCGCCGACGCCTGTGCCGTCGTTTCAAAGGCTCAAGCGCCTGCTCGATGACCTTGACAAGCGTGGCAACATCCTCGGCTTGTTGCTTACCGATGCCTTCTATGTGAGTGACGTCCATGCCGTGAGGCGTTTTGTCTTGTGGCGTAGGCAGGGTGCCGATGAGGTGGAAGCTTGGCTGAAACGTGTGGTGCGGAAAGATGTGGAGGTGACGGTGGCTACCCTTCGACACAACCATCCCCAGACGGTGTGGCCCCATTGGGTGCCTGGCAGCACGCTCACTTATGAGGCGCAAGGCTTGTGGCATCCCTTCCTGGGCGGTAAGGCCGTGCGCAACGACTTCCGCATTGACGACCGCAACTTCTACATCGTCACGGGGGCCAACATGGCAGGCAAGTCTACCTTCTTGCGAGCCATTGGTGTCAACTACGTGTTGGCGATGACAGGTATGCCTGTGTTTGCCGAGCGGTTGGCTGTCAGCCGTTTCAAGCTCTTCTCCAGCATGCGCACCACCGACGACCTCAGCCATGGCATCAGTTATTTCAATGCCGAACTGTTGCGGCTCAAGCAGCTTATCGCCTTTTGTGACCGGCAGGTCCTGGACGATGCAGGTCATCCCTTGCCCACACTCCTCATCCTTGATGAGATTCTGAAAGGCACCAACTCTGCCGACAAGCTCAGTGGCAGCCGCATGTTTCTTGAGGCCATCAGCCAGAAGCAAGTGGCAGGCATCATCGCCACGCACGACCTGAAGCTCTCGGAGATGGCCGACCGTTTTCCCGCCCGTTTCCACAACTATTGTTTTGAAATAGGGTTGGGCGATCGTGTCACCTACTCTTATAAGGTAACACCCGGAGTGGCGCGCAATCAAAATGCCACTTACCTCTTGAGGCAAATTTTGGAGGAGCAAAGCTGATTTTTTAGTCTCCACCTTATAATAAAGAGTGACTGTGCTCGTTATTAATCTAAGTTATGGACAAATAGAACCTAAACTATAGAGCTTATGAAAAAGTATTTAGCAGAGATGGTGGGCACGATGGTGCTCGTGTTGATGGGTTGCGGAGCTGCAGTCTCATTGGGCTGCGACCCTGTCGCCAATCAAGCTTCGGTGGTGGGAACCGCCCTTGCGTTCGGCCTGTCAGTAGTGGCCATGGCCTACACCATAGGAGGCATATCGGGATGCCACATCAACCCAGCCATCACGTTGGGCGTGTTGCTCAGTGGTCGCATGAAGGCCAAGGAGGCCGGCCTGTACATGGTCTTCCAGGTCATTGGCGGTTTCTTGGGTGCAGCCGTTCTCTACGCCCTCACGCAGGCCGCCGGCTTGACGGGCACAGGTGCCAATGATCTACAGGCAGTCAATGAGGCCGGCGTGAATGTGACGGCTTTTGGCGGCTTGCTGGCAGAGATCGTCTTCACGTGTGTCTTTGTGCTTGTCGTGTTGGGCGCCACATCGAAGACCAACGGTGCCACCAACAACTTTGCCGGACTGGCCATCGGCCTGTCGCTCGTGTTGGTCCATCTGGCTTGCATCCGCTATACGGGCACATCTGTCAATCCCGCGCGCTCCATCGGTCCGGCCCTTTTCCAAGGCGGAACGGCCTTGGCCAACCTGTGGATTTTCATCGTGGGTCCCTTCGTGGGAGGCGCGTTGGCCGCACTGGTGTGGAAAATTGTAGAACCAACCAAGTAATTCATATTTAACCCAAACCATCCCATCCTTTCTGTTGCCTGCCGTTAGAGGCTTATATGGTAGTTCGACAGTGACAACAGAAAGGGTGGGGCTATCATGTTATGAGCCGTCAATCATTAACCAACAAGAAGTATCTTCTTCCTTTCATCCTTGTCACGTCGTTGTTTTTCCTGTGGGGGTTTGCCCGCGCCATTCTCGATGTGCTCAACAAGCATTTCCAAAACGAGCTTGACATCAGCATCACGCAGTCGTCGCTCATCCAGGTCACCACGTATTTGGGCTATTTCCTCATGGCCATTCCCGCGGGTTGGTTCATCAACCGCCGTGGCTATCGCCTGGGTGTGGTGTTTGGCCTGATGCTGTTTGCCATCGGCGCGTTTCTTTTCATTCCCAGTGCTCTGGCCGGAACGTTTTACGCTTACCTGGGTGCCCTGTTCATCATTGGCTGCGGCCTGGTGTTTCTCGAGACTTCGGCCAATCCGTATGTCACCGAGCTTGGTGACCGCGACACATCGACAGCCCGTCTCAACTTCTCCCAGTCGTTCAATGGATTGGGCTCGCTCTCTGCGACCTTCTTTGTGGGCCAGTTTCTGTTCAGCGGCAACACCCAGGCCAACGACATCGTGCTGCCTTACTCCATTCTGGGCGCCCTGGTGCTTGTCATAGCGGTCATCTTCTCTCGTGTCAACCTGCCAGAAATCAAGCATGCGGAGACAGAGGAAGACAGGCAGCGCGACACCCGCATCAAGAAGTTGTTCAAGCATCATCCCATGTTTGTCTTTGGCCTGTTTGCCCTGTTGGCTTATGAGGTGGCGGAGATATCCATCAACAGTTATTTCATCAATTTCGTCACCGGCAAGGGATGGATGACCGACAATGTCGCCTCCATTGTTCTCACCGTCGCGTTAGGCTTCTTCATGGTAGGCCGGTTCCTGGGCAGTTGGGTCATGCGGCGTGTCAGTGCCGAGATCATGCTTTTTGCCTGCGCCGTGGGCAGTGTGGTCTGCATCGGTTTGGTATTGCTCAATCTGGGCCGTGTGTCGATGGTGGCCCTCGTGTGCAATTATCTTTTCGAAGCCATCATGTTCCCCACCATCTTCTCCTTGGCCTTGCGAGGACTGGGTAACCTCACCAAGAGCGCCTCGTCACTGCTGATGATGACCCCCATTGGTGGTTGCGGTTTCTTGCTCATGGGGCTTGTGGCAGACACGACGGGCATGCAGAGCCTGCCGTTCATCATCCCCTTCCTGGGATATTTTATAGTGTTGCTCTTTGCCTCGGAGCTGACCCGTAAGGGAAAAAACCAGGTGCTGATGCTTTAGGTGGGTTCTATCAATTACCACCATAAAAAACATGAATAATGAAGAGTTGCGTTTTGCCATCTTTTGGCCTCTTTTCGGCTCAGGCCGCCACCTCGTTCGGTCGTATAGCCCGCTATGCTCCCTCACTCGCTGACGTCCTGAACTCGGAAAGAACCTCAAAATCTGACAAAGCTAATTTGTAGAACCCGCCTTTAACCATTCAGCGTGGTAATTTGTAGTTTCCACCTGATAAGTAAACTTCACAATTATTCACCGCAAACGCAGGGGGGGAGCTTATGAAGCTCCCCCCCCCTGCGTTTGCGGTACTTACCCATGAGGGTCAATGTCCATCGTGAGCCTCGTGTATGCTCTCCGACAGTAGCTCGTAGAGCCTTTGCCATATTGGCGAATCCGCCATCAGTTGCTTTTGGGCGTTGATGACATTCTCGTCGTAGCGTACGGCAGGACCCGTTTGAGCCTCATGAGGCGGAATATGCTCTACCTTACGAGCCGTCTCTTTGATGAGTGGCAGCATGACCTCGAATGGAATGTTGTGGGCGGAGAGTATCCTGGCGGAGATGTCGTAACAGTGGTTGACGAAGTTGCATGCCCATACAGCCGAGAGGTGCAGATACTTGCGGTCGGCTGATGATAGCGGATAGATGTGTCGCGTGATGGAGAGTGCCAAATCCTTGATGACATGCTCTGCAATGGCATCGTTATACTCGATGAAGGTGGGGATGGTGGCGAAGTCCACCTCAGCGGCTTTGGAGAAAGTCTGCATGGGGTAAAGCACGCCATAGTGTGGCACGTGACCTTGGAACACCTCCATCGGCATGGAGCCCGCTGTGTGCATGAACACGCCTTTCCCTCGATTCTTGCAAGCCGTTGCACATACCTGGGCTAAAGCGGAGTCTTTGACCGAGATGATATATGCGTCAGCATTGTCGTCCAATTGGGTGAGGTCGTCGGTAGCACCGCAACCGATGGCGTTGGCCAAAAGGCTGGCCGAAGCCCATGTTCTGCTGTACACCTGGCCGATGTCGTGACCGGCTTCTTTTAAGGCTTTCCCGAGATGGGTGGCCAAGTTGCCGGCACCTATCAATACAATCTTCATTTGTGCTGTTCTATGTGTTTGTTCTAAGTGTTCGGTTGCTGTTGCGCGGCGGGGTTGTCCAGTGCCGCTCCGATGGCTGTGCAAAACTCGCTTCTTTCAGGAATGACAAACCTCACATTGTAGAGCTTGTCAAGCTTGGGATAGATTTCCTTGCATTGGGGCAGCCTGGAGAGGTTTCCGATGAGCACATAGTCGCGAATGTCGCTGTTGATCGAACTTAGGATAGTCGCTGACCCGATGGCTTGCAGTACCATGCAGATGAGTCCCTTAGCTATATCCTCTTGTCTTGCGTTCCCCTGTGCGTTGGCAAAGAGGCTGGCAGTGGCATCCATAGGAAGTCCGGGTAGAGGGCGGGCTGATATGTCACCGATACTGAGGTTGATGTTCGCCACATCGCCACTGAGTGCCATCTCGGTAATTTGCATGATGTTGTCGGTTTGCAGCAGTAAACGGCTCAGTCCGTTGAGCGTGCCGCCTCCGATGCCGATGCCCCCGATGTGCCGGATGTCACCGTTGTCGTATGACACCAGTGACGTGCCCGTTCCCATTGACACGACAATCATGCGGTTGATTCCGGAAACAAAGGCTGCGCCGAGACCGTCTGCCACAAATTCATCGACCCTGTGTGTGGGGAGACCATAGATGGGCCCGTCAATGTAGGCTGCCCCCACGCCGGTGAGCATGACGCGCCCCACCTCGTTGAGGCTTATGCTGTTGTCGTGGAGAAACTTGCCGAAGGCGCCATAGAGAGAGGTGACCGGATCGGTGGCTTTGATCCAAACGGGCGATATGACTTTGCCATTGCTGATGCCTACGATTTTTGTGGTGGATATGCCCACATCGATGCCGATGGAAATGTTCATTGTAGTGTGTTGTTTTGGGGTTCGCTCAGTAGCTGCTCCAGTTGGTCGATGATGTCGGATGCCACTTCGGCTTTGCTTTTCTTGGGATAGTGCGTTCTTCCTTTTGCCGATATGATGGTGACCTGGTTGTCATCGCTTCTGAAGGTGGTGCCAGGTATGCGTGTGGAGTTGAGCACGATGAAGTCGGCGTTCTTTCTCTTGAGTTTCTCCTCAGCGTTCTTTTCCTCGTTGTTGGTCTCCAGGGCGAAGGCCACGATGTGTTGCCGTTCCGTTTTCATCTTGCCCAAAGCAGCCGCAATGTCCTGTGTGGGGACAAGGTCGATGTGCAGTCCATCGCCCTTGCGCTTGATTTTCACGTCGCTGGCTTGTGCAGGCTTGAAGTCGGCTACCGCCGCGCAGAGGATGGCTGCGTCCTCTTGTCCGAACAGTTCTGTGGCCGCGTGGAACATCTCCTCGCAGCTCTCGACGTTGATGCGGTGAATGTCAGGATTGCATGGCAAGGCTACGGGTCCAGCGACCAATGTCACCTCTGCACCTCTCCTCCGACACTCCTCCGCGAGAGCGAAGCCCATTTTCCCGCTTGAGTAGTTGCCGATGAAGCGCACGGGGTCTATCTTCTCATAGGTGGGCCCGGCTGTGATGAGGATGCGCTTGCCCGCGAGCGTGGCGTTTGCCTCGCCGAGCTGACTTTCCCCTTCGCTTTCCTGTTGCAGTTCGCGCTCCAATGTCGCGATGATGTTCTCGGGTTCTTCCATTCGTCCTTTCCCTTCCAGGCCCGAAGCCAAAAAGCCGCTTGTGGGTTCCACGATGTGGTTTCCGAAGCTGCGCAAGGTGTTCAAGTTGCGCTGGGTCGATGGATGCCGGTACATGTCCAAGTCCATGGCCGGTGCGATGAAGACAGGTGCTTTCATCGAGAGATAGGTTGTGATGAGCATGTTGTCCGCCACACCATTGGCCATCTTTGCCAAGGTGCTGGCCGTGCAAGGCGCTATGAGCATGGCGTCGGCCCACAAGCCGAGGTCCACATGCGAGTTCCATGTGCCGTCTCGCTGCGAGAAGAAGTCGCTGATGACAGGCTTGTGTGTTAGTGCGCTCAGTGTGATGGGCGTGATAAACTCCTTGCCTGCGGGCGTGATGACCACTTGCACTTCCGCCCCACGTTTTATGAGTCCCCGGATGATGAGGCAAGCCTTGTAGGCAGCGATGGATCCGGTGATGCCTAAGACAATTTTCTTTCCTTTTAGCATATATCCCTAACAATATAAGGTGGGTTCTATAAATTACCACCGTAAATGAAGCTTTCAGCCAATACTCTTGGCTCATGGCGTGCAAAGTTACGAAATATTTATATATCTTTGCACCATAAAACCAGTTATAAGTAATGGGATATTTAACAACAGACAAGAAAAAGATTACCACACAGACCCTTTCGGAGATGAAAGCCGCTGGCGAGAAGATAGCCCAGCTTACTTCCTACGACTTCACCACAGCAGGCATTGTCGATCGCGCCGGCATTGACTCCATCCTCGTTGGTGACTCAGCTTCCAATGTGATGGCGGGCAATGAGACCACGCTGCCCATCACTGTCGACGAGATGATTGTTTACGCCCGTGGGGTGGCTCGAGCTTGCCACCACTGCCTTGTGGTGTGCGACATGCCTTTTGGCTCTTACCAGGTTAGCCGTGAGGAAGCGGTGCGCAATGCCATTCGCATCATGAAGGAGACCGGTGTCGATGCCTTGAAGTTGGAAGGCGGTGTAGAGATTGTCGATACCATCCGTGCCATCATAGCGGCTGGTATTCCCGTGGAAGGTCACCTGGGCCTTACGCCGCAGAGCATACATAAGTTTGGCGGCTATGGCCTTCGAGCCAAGGAGGCGGCCGAAGCCGCGAAACTCCTTTCCGATGCCCATGCCCTTTCCGATGCCGGGTGTTTCGCCATTACCCTTGAGAAGGTGCCGGCCAAGCTTGCCGCGCAGGTCACCCGCGAGGTGAAGGCCGTCACCATAGGTATCGGTGCCGGTCCTGACACTGACGGCCAGGTTCTTGTCTATGCCGATGCCCTTGGCATGACGCAGGGCTTCAAGCCCAAGTTCTTGCGCCGCTTTGCCGACATGTCGAAGACCATGACCGACGGCGTGCAGGCGTATGTCAACGCAGTGAAGACGGGCGAGTTCCCCAATGCCGGGGAAAGCTATTAAGGCTAAGGCTGTCACCGCAAGCAACAATAGCAGGGCGGTTATAAACCAACGGGAAAGGGGATGTGGCATGCCACATCCCCTTTCCCGTTGATGCCATCATCAGATGACGATGTCTCTTTTTCTAATATTGCTGCCCGCTAAAATTTTTCGACCGCCACTCGTCACCCACCACGTCCGCAACGAAGGTCCCAACACCCACTACTAAAAATTCAGATTTGGGTTACACTTATTGCTAACCTGCTTTTAATGGCCATACAAAAACGCTCATGGAACTTTTCTGGACTTGCTGCTATGGTAAGAATCATGCTCATGTACTATGTGAACGGCTATACATTCCTCGAAGAACCCAAAAAGACGGGGCGAAGATGCTTGAAAAAGCAAAGGGGGCTCCTCCTGAGCCAACCTTATTGGACTAAGGGGGCTTACTTTTCATAAAAAAAATGTCCGCAATGCCTATTTATGGGCATTGCGGATAGGGTTTCTAAGCTATTTTGAGTTTTAGCGGACAGCAATAATTTTCTAAAGTTTGTTGCCCTCTTTGGGGAACACGATGGTAGGCTTGAACGTCTTAGCCTCCTCGAAGTCCATGAGCGCGTATGAGATGATGATGACGGTGTCGCCAATCTGCACCTTGCGGGCAGCCGCGCCGTTGAGGCAGATACAGCCTGATCCGCGTTCACCCTTGATGATGTATGTCTCGAAGCGCTCTCCGTTGTTGTTGTCCACGATCTGCACTTTCTCCCCCGCGATCATGTTGGCAGCGTCCATCAGGTCCTCGTCGATGGTGATGCTACCCAGGTATTTGAGGTTGGCATCGGTGACGGTCACGCAGTGCAACTTGCTTTTGAGTACTTGTATTTGCATGTTCTTACGGTTTATTTTTCGATGTCTTTCTTAGGTGACTTGTAGCGGATGTGGTCGATGAGGCGTATGGGCGTCTTGCCGCAGTACACGGTGATGCATCCGACCACATAATCGCTGTCATCCCAGTTGTCCACATCGAGCAGTGTGTTGCCGTCCACAATCTCAAAGTATTCCACCTCGAGGCCCTCTGTGGCGTTGATGTCAGCCACCACCTTGTCATGTGTTTCCTTCACTGAATGGTTTTTGGCGTAATCGACGCTCTGCTTGAGCGCTTCGAAGATGCGAGGAGCGATGGCACGCTCGTCAGGTGTGAGCAGCGTGTTCCGCGAACTCTTGGCCAGTCCGTCGGCATCGCGAATGATGGGGCACTCCACAATCTGGGTTTTCCTGTCGTAGCCGATGTAGCTGACGAGCCGTTTCACCACGGCGATTTGCTGCCAGTCCTTCTCTCCGAAGTAAGCGTGGTCAGGTTTTACGATGTAGAAGAGGCGGCTCACCACCTGGCATACGCCATTGAAATGTCCCGGACGCTTGGCGCCCTCCATGACAGTCGACTGGGGCGGAAACTCGAAGTGACGGGTGTCGGGAGTGGGATACATCTCTTCCACCGAGGGAGCGAAGACATATTGCGCCCCACACTCCTCGCAGAGCTTGCAGTCGGCATCGAGCGTGCGCGGATAGCGCTCCAGGTCGTTCTTGTCGTTAAACTGGGTGGGATTGAGGAAGACAGACACCACGGTGGCTTCGTTATCCTTGACACTTTGCCTGATGAGAGAGGCGTGTCCCTCGTGCAGGGCGCCCATGGTTGGCACCAGGCCAATCTTTTTTCCTTCGTGGCGAACCTGGAAGAGCTCGTTCTGAAGGTCAACAATTGATGTGAATACTTTCATTGCCTAATATGTTACGAGAGTGCAAAGTAACAACTTTTTTGTTTAACTGGCAAGAGAAGCAAGATGTTTCTTCACCATCACCGGCTGTTTGCTTTCATCCGTCCGTCAATTAGGTATGCTGATGTCGTGAAGTCCCTTGGCAGGGATTGTTAAATTACTGTATAGGGCGTTAAAGAATGTTGGTCCTCATGTGGTTGTTCGCATATTTATGTACTTTTGCACTAATTGTGTAAAACCTACATTTAAACGACAAACCATAATCATGCTACGCAAACTTACATTCTTGCTATTCTTACTGATGGTTGCCACGACCATTCAGGCACGTCATATCATCGGGCGTGTGGTCGACACCGATCATCGCGACTTGGAGGGAGCCACTGTCGAGTTGCTGTCCGTGAAAGACAGTACCGTCATCCGTGTTGCACAGACCAAGGAGGTGGAGCTGTGGGGCTGGAAGCGATGGGTGTATGAGCTTGATGTGGAAAACAATACGAGCTATCTGCTGCGCGTCTCCATGCTGGGCTACCAGACCAAATATAAAAAGGTGGACGTGAAGATGGCCTCACGTGCCAACGAGCAAGAGGTGGACGACATCGTGCTCGAGGAGAACGCCCGCCAACTTAGCGAGGTGGTGGTGAAGGCCACCAAGATCAAGATGGTGATGAAAGGCGACACGGTGGTCTACGACGCTTCGGCCTTCAATCTGAGCGAGGGCTCGATGCTCGACGCGCTGGTGAAGCAGATGCCCGGCGCCACGCTTGAGAACGGTGTGATCAAGGTCAACGGCCGCACGGTGAGCTCATTGCTTGTCGACGGTCGCGACTTCTTCAGCGGCGACGCCTCCAAGGCGTTGGAAAACCTGCCGGCCTACACGGTAGACAAGATCAAGGTCTACGACAAGGCTGGCCGCGAGAGCCGTTTCCAGGGCGTGAACATGGGCGACAAGGACCTGGTGCTCGATGTCAACCTCAAGAAACAATACAAGCATGGCAACATCAGCAATGTGGACCTGGCGCTTGGCTCCAGCGACCGTTACCAGGCCCGCCTGTTCTCCATGTTCTATGGCAAGAAGTCGCGCCTTACGCTGACCGGCAACATCAACAATGTCAACAACTATCGGGTGCCAGGCCAAGACAACGTGACGGGCGACATGCCTGATGCCGGCAGTGGTCTCATTGCCCGCAAACAGGTTGGGCTGGACTATCGCTATGATGGCAAGACGGAGGACGACTATTACAAGACCTCAAACTCTTACACCGCCACAGACAACGACTACGCATCGCAGACCAATGAGCAGACGTTCCTCACGGGTGGTGACTACTACAACCTGAGCACCGACGCCAACCGCTCGAAGAACTTCACGCTGTTCACTCGCCATGAGTTCTCGCGCATGTTCAAGCGTAGCATGATGTATGGCTATGCGGATGCCACCCACACGCACAACAAGGGATGGAGCAGCAGCTTGAGCGGCAGGTTCAGCCAGAAGCCCTGGGGCATGTCGGCCCTCGACAGCATCTTCGGGCCCGATGCCGACCGCGCCCTGACGCAGACGGTCATCAACCGCGTGAGAAACGTCAGCAAGTACCAAGGCGAGTCGACAGCCTTCTCCGCTTACTTCAGCCATCGGTTCAAGTTGGGCAGCGGCGAGAACTTCTGGGAGATGGACAACGTCAACCTGGAGGCCAGCGCCAATTACAGCCGCTCGACCAACGACCGTTTTGCGCTCAACCGCATTGACTACCTGGCGACAGGCAAGAAGGATGACCGCAACCAGTTCTCGCAGTCGCCCAGCAAGGGCTATGATTACAAGGCATCTGCCGAATACACCCATTTCTTCATCAACGACTCCGCCGGCGTGCGCAACTTGTATGTGCGTCCGAGTTATGACTACAGCCAGAGCTATAGCTCGCAGACCTATGACCTCTACCGTCTCGACCAGTTGGCCGACTACGACTCCATCTCCTATGGCATGGGCGTGCTGCCCTCCACGCGCGAGGCCCTGCTCAGCGTGAAGGATGGCAACAACAGCTATTGGAGTGACCAGCTGACGCGCACGCAAAATGCCAACGTCATGATGATGTTCAACTCGGGCGACGGCGTGCAACGCCCGCGCTTCATGGTCCACGGCAACCTGGGCCTGTCGTTCAAGTACGACCGCCTGGACTACTATCGCCAGCGTAGCTACAACACGTCGCGCCACGACGTGCTCTTCCAGCCCAATGTGGGCATGATGTACCAGTTCAACGACTCCACGGGCAATGTCTACGCCTCGGTCAACTACCGCACCTCCGAGTCGCAGCCCGGCATGACCTCGATGCTCGACATCCGCGACGACGCCAACCCTCTCTATGTGACCCTCGGCAATGCCGACCTGAAGAACGCCCGCACTCACAGCGTCTCGGCGCGATGGGGCAAGTTCAAGTTGCGCGACCAGCAGCTCCTGTCGCTGAGCGCCGACTACAGCATCACGCACAATGCCATCGCCACGGCCGTGACCTATGACAAGCAGACGGGCATGACGACCAGCCAGCCGCGCAACATCAACGGCAACTGGCAGGTGGGCGGCAACGCCTTCATGCAACGTGCGGTGGACAAGAAGAAACATCTCACGGCCGAAGCCCTCATCGCCGTGAACTATGACAACAGCGTGGACCTCACCACGGTGGAGGGCATGGCCAACGCCCGGAGTGACGTGCGCAACACGACGGCCAACGGCATGGTAGGCCTGACCTATCAGCTTGGCGAGGGCTTGCGCCTCAACTTCTCGCCATCGGTGGTTTACCGTCGCGCCACCAGCGACCGTGAGGACTTCAGCAAAGTGTCGGCATGGAACTACAACTTCCGCTTCTCGGGCATGGTGCACCTGCCCTGGAGCTTTGAACTGTCGACCGACCTCACTTCCTACAACCGTCGCGGATACAACGACGACCAGATGAACACCAGCGAGTGGGTGTGGAACGCGCGTCTCACGCGTGGCTTCCTGAAGAAGAAGCTCACGTTGTCAATAGATGCCTTCGACATCCTCGGCCAGTTGAAGAGCACCGAGGTCACCCTCAACTCGCAGGGACGCACCGAGACCTGGCGCAACAGCCTGCCGCGCTATGCCATGCTCCACCTGTCCTACAAGTTCAACAGCGGCATGGCGAAGCCGAAGCCGCGGAATCCGTGGGAATGATCCGCTGACGCATGAGGCTGCATCTGCCCAGGGGCGGCCTCATGCGTCAGCGGCTATCGGGAGCCTAAGGAGGCTCTCGGATTTTTTTTTGTTATTTTTTCCCGATTCTTGTCACAAACAGGTTTGCCTATTCGTACTAAAGACAGAACATGAACAAAAAAGCAAACTTATGAACAAGAAATTTCCTTTTGTTTTTGCCCTGGTAACCCTCCTTGTCCTGGGCCTTGGATCCTGTGGCACGCAACGCGCCAATGCCGGCATCAACGCCGAGCCCGCCACTCGTCATGCAGCTGCGGAGACGACGCGCACCTATGACCTCGGCTCGTTTGACAGAATAGAACTGTCGGGCGTGTCCAACATCTATTTCACGCAAGGTCCCAAGCGGTCGGTGGAAGGCAAGGGGACAGCCACCAATCTGGACCTTGTGAAGCTCTATGTGCAAGACGGGTGTCTCTATGTGAAAAATGTCGGCAAGGAGCGCAATCGCGTCAGCCAGGGCTGCGACTTCTATGTCACGGCCCCTAAGCTCACGTCGCTGAAGGTGAGCGGTGTGGGAACGTTTGAGGCAAAGACACTCGCCGCCAAGCGCTTTGACCTCAGATTGTCAGGCGTGGGCAAGTTTGAGGTCGATGAGCTGAAGTGCAACGACACGCACATCGCCATCTCGGGTGTGGGTGATGTCAAGACCTCGGTCGAGGGAGACAACCTCTATGTCAAGGCATCGGGCGTGTCAAACAGCGAAATCAAGTTCAAGGGCAAGGTGGCCGACATCAGCAACAGTGGCGTGGGAGAGACCACAATCGACCTCGATTGCGATGAGGTGAAAGCCAGAAACAGTGGCCAGTCCACCCTGAAGCTCAAGGGGCAAGCCGACAAGACGAATATAGACAACAGCGGATTAGCCACCATCGACACCAGTAACCTGAACCAATACTGACCAGACGGACACAGGCTGATGGACGAGACGCAGTTCGAACAGGTGGCGGCCAGCCTTCGGGACGGCATGTTGGCCACGGCACGACGCTACCTGCATGATGCCGCGGAGGCGGAGGACGTGGTGCAGGATGTGCTCGTCCGCCTGTGGAAGATGAGCGAGCGGCTGGAGCCCGACATCAAGAACCTGTCCCAGGTGCTCACGCGCAATCTTGCCATCGACCGGCTGCGCCACCAGCGTCCCCATGAGGCCATCGATGGACTGACGTTCGCTGTCAGTCCTGAGGACAGTGAGGACCCGCGCTATGAGCGCATCTCGAAGCTCATCTCACGCCTGCCCGATGACTGGCAGGCCGTGTTTCGCCTGCGCCATGCTGACGGCATGTCCTATGCGGACATCGCACGCCTGACGGGCATCACCGAAGCCTCGGCGCGACAGATCGTCAGCCGCGCACGCCGCACGCTGCTGCAACAATATAGGTTGGGTTCTATAAATTACCACCACAAACAAATGAATGATGAAGGGTAACGTTTTAAAGCAAATTTATAGAACTCACCTATAACAAATCAAAGATCCAATCATGAATACGCAAGAACTGATCAACCGGTTTCTCGACGGAGAGACCACCGTGGAGGAGGAACAGGCGCTCTGCCGCCGTTTCCAGACAGGCCATGTGCCGCCCGAGCTGATGCCCTATGCCGAGTTCTTCCGTGACATGGCCACCCTTCCGGTCGCGGACGAGGCGGTAGGGAGAAGGCTTCCGTTGCGTCGCTGGGCCGCCGTAGCCGCTGTCGCAGTGGCGTTTGTCATGGGAGGTGCGTGGCTGCAGTGGCGGCTCGAAGGCCAGCTGTTGGCGCAGACCTATGGTGGCAGTTACATGATTGTTGACGGGAAGCGCATCGACAACCTGGTCGAGATCAAGGATGAGGTGGGTGCGTTGTTGGCCGACGCCAATCGCATCGAGGCGCACGCCAAGAGCCAACAGGTCATCATCGACACTGAGCGGGAGGTGCTGCTGAGCGTGCCCGCAAGCCAAAGGAAAGAAATGGAACGACTCTTAAACGAATGAAATCATGCCAAGAAGATATTTGCTCATGATGCTCATGCTGCTCGCAAGCCTCATGGCAACCGCACAAAACAGCATAGACCGCATGGTGGAACACTTCTCCACCGTGGGAGGCTCGTCCTTCACTACGGCCGTGAAGCGAAACCCCAAGACCCGTAAGGTGGAGAAAGTGGTGAAGCGCCTCACGACGACGGGGGCGCAAGGCCACCAGTTTGTCAGCACCTTCAAGGAGGAAGCCGCACGGCAGAGGAACGTCGTGACGACCATGGCCGACGGCTACACCACGATGATTGTCGGCGTGGAGGGAGCCAAGCAAAACCGCGTCTACACACTACGCTACAAGGGCAACGGCTACAGTGGTGAGGTGACCGTCACCATCATCATCAACATGAAGGAATGAAAACTGCCTCCCTGCGCCCGTGGGCGTAGGGGGGCGCAAGGCCGATTGCCTGGTGAAAGGCATGCTCGTGAGAATGTAAATCATAGTTTGCAAAATAATCGAGGAGCTTTTTCCACAAAAGGAAATTATGCTTTATAATGATTATGTAACGTTAAAAAAATGCCTATGTGTTTGTGGGGAAAGAAATTTAATGCTACTTTTGCAATTGGATTATTAGAGAATACTATTCATTTTTAAACATTTTCATAAAATGGCAGTAAATTATAAAGAACTGGGTCTCGTGAACACTCGCGAGATGTTCAAGAGAGCCGTCAATGGCGGTTATGCTATCCCTGCATTCAACTTCAACAACCTGGAGCAGCTTCAGGCCATCATCAAGGCAAGCTCTGAGCTTCGCAGCCCGGTGATCCTGCAGGTCTCCAAGGGTGCTCGCAACTATGCTGACCCCACACTGCTGCGCTATCTGGCACAGGGTGCTGTTGAGTATGCCAAGAGCCTTGGCTGCAACCATCCTGAGATTGCCCTGCACCTCGACCACGGCGACACCTTCGAGCTGGTTAAGGACTGCGTGGATCTCGGCTTCTCAAGCGTGATGATCGACGGCTCAAGCAAGCCTTACGAGGAGAACATCGAGCTGACCCGCAAGTGTGTGGAGTACGCTCACAAGTATGACGTCACCGTTGAGGCCGAGCTGGGTGTGCTCGCCGGCGTTGAGGATGAGGTCGCTTCTGAGGAGAGCCACTACACCAAGCCTGAGGAGGTCATCGACTTCAGCCAGCGTTCTGGTTGCGACAGCCTCGCCATCTCTATCGGCACAAGCCACGGCGCTTACAAGTTCAAGCCCGAGCAGTGCACCCGCGACCCGAAGACAGGTCGTCTGGTTCCTCCTCCATTGGCTTTCGACGTGCTGCATGAGATCGAGCAGAAGCTCCCTGGCTTCCCCATCGTGCTCCACGGCTCATCTTCTGTTCCCCAGAAGTATGTCGATATCATCAACAAGTTCGGTGGCAACCTGCCCGACGCTGTCGGTATCCCCGAGGATCAGCTCCGCGAGGCTTCAAAGAGCGCCGTCTGCAAGATCAACATCGATTCAGACTCTCGTCTGGCTTACACCGCTGGTGTGCGTGAGACACTGGCTGAGCATCCTGAGTACTTCGATCCTCGCCAGTATGGCAAGGTCGCTCGTGCCTACATGACCGAGATGTACGAGGAGAAGATCAAGGACGTGCTCGGTTCTGATCACAAGCTCGCTAACTGCGACTAAGCATCGGACGCTATCCGACTGAATGGTGGCTTGTCCTTTCTGCTGAAGGGCAACCACTGACCACATAGGCCATTCCTTTTCATTCGTGAAGAGGAATGGCTTTTTCGTGATGGCCTTTGTCGTGGCATGTGTAAATGGTTGTTTGCATTGTCATGATTTTTGGTCGAAAAGTTTGTCGTGGAAGACCGATGAAATAGAGCGCGAAAATCTGGTTTTTCGTCGGTCGCGCCGCGATTTGCGTGGGGTAATTTTGCGATAAAGGGT
>DJOV01000024.1:0-8387 GCA_002437285.1 Prevotella sp. UBA6429
ATGGCGTTCATGTCGGTGTAGATGCCGTAGCCGGGCTTCACCTTGTACTCGGCCAGTGTCAGCCGCTTCCACTTGGCCAGCGAGTGCACCACCTCGGCCTTGGCCTCGCCCATGTCCTTGATAGGGAACGTCACGGGACGCTCCACGCCGTTGAGGTCGTCGTTGATGCCCAGGCCTTGCAGCACGAAGAGGGGCGCCGTCACACGACGCAGGCGCAACTCCGTGGAGAGGTTCTGCTGGAAAAACTCCTTGATCTGCTTGATGCCCAACTCGGTCTGGCACATGTCCAGAAGGGCCCGGTAGCCCTGGGGCTTTATCAGTTTGCTCATTGCTTCTATGTTGATTTTATGTGATCAAAAGGTATGTCGTGGCGTAATAACCACATGCAAAGGTATACAATTACAGCCAACTGGCAAGCGTTTTAATGATAAAATTTACAAAATGACAGGAAAATAATTATTTTAATGGCGATTTGTAAATATTCAAACATAATGTATGCAAAAATAATGTGTCTTGAGAAATGGCCGTTCAATCGCCAGAAAGGCCTGGAGAGCCTTTTTTAACTTTCAGCCTGTCGGGATTTAACTATATTTTCTTTAAAATACAATAGGAATTCCTTATCTTTGCAGACAAAATATTGCTAACAACCAAACATTGCACATGAAACGACTTTCTACATTAGCGTTGTCACTGATGGCAGCCTGCCTGCCCTCATTGGCAGACAACACCACGCAGTCGGTCACACAAGTGGCCAATGCCGTAACGCTCGACAAGGATGTGGACTACCACATCACGTCGGCCACTCCCTTCACCACCACGGGCAGCATCAACCTCACCAACACCGACCATGCTGTCATCATCCTCGACGCACTGAAGCCTTCGCTGGCACTCAAGCAGCTGGCCTTCATCAGCATCAACGGCGAGCCTGCGGTCAACGGGAAAAACTGCCAGGTGAAGATTTACAACCGCGGTGCCATCATCATGCCCTACGGAGCCGACTTCAAGCCGCTTACGGTCTACACAGAGAGCGACTTCAAGGGCGAGAGTTGCAACGACTTCAACACCAACAGCTCGGGAGGCTTCATGCAGACCCTTACCGACAAGCAGTTCAACAACCGCATCATGAGTTTCCGGCTCAAACGCGGATACATGGTGACCTTCGCTCTCAAGGACGGAGGACGCGGATACAGCCGCTGCTTCGTGGCCGACAAGGCTGACCTCGAGATCAACCTGCCGACGCTCATGCAGCACCGCATCTCATCCTACCGCCTCTTCAAATGGAACGATGTGTCGAAGGCCGGACTGGCCAACAACACGGGTGCGGAGGCCAACGACGCGCTCAACACACAGTGGTGTTACAGCTTCGGACTGGGCGGCGACACGGGCATCGACCGTGAGTGTGTGCCCCACCACATCTATGAGGACTGGCCCAACGCGGCTGCCTGCGGAAGCGTGAACTACACCACGTCGTCGCCCAACATGAAGACCAACAACGAGCCACGCAACCAGTCGGACGACCATCCACAGACACTCGACCAGATACTCAACAACTGGGAGTCGCTCATGCGCACGGGACAGCGCCTCTGCACACCTTCGTCATGGGACGGAAGCCCGTCGTTCAACCAGCAGTTCCTCGACTCCATCGATGCGCGCGGATGGCGATGCGACATCCTCGACGTGCACGCTTATTGGGCCACAGGCTCATTCTACAGCCTCAGCGGACTCTACAACAAGGCACACCGCCCCATCTGGGTCACCGAGTGGTGCTGGGGAGCCAGCTGGAACAAGAACGGCGCCTTCGCCAGCGGTGTCACCGAGACACAGAACGCTGACAACGTGATGAACATCTGCAACCTCATGAACGGATGGAACTACGTGGAGCGCTACGCCTACTGGAACAGTGAGCGTGACCCGTCAAGACTCTACAAGAACGGAGCCCTGACCGAAGGAGGCAAGCGCTACGCAGCCATGCAGCCCGGACTGGCCTACACGAGCAACGTGAACTCGTACGTGCCCACCAACCCGCGCACCTACGCCCCGACCAACCTCACGCTCTCGTTCCGCCCGGACAAGAGCATCGCCACGCTCACCTGGAACGATAAGAACGGGGAGCTCAACGACTCGATGTGGATCGAGCGAAAGGTGGGAACGGACTCCAAAGCTGAATTCGAATTCTATAAAAAGGTGGACCTCAAAGACGACGCTTCCAGCTATACCTTCGCTGACACGCTCGCCTCTTCAGGCTATTACACCTACCGTGTGGCTCTCCGCACGTTCAACAACCGCCTGCTCTACACCAACGAGGTGGTCAACAACATCGCGGGGACGACCTCTGTGGGCAAGGACGAGCAGCAGGGAACACTGCAGTACGGCACCGTCACGACAGGCACGTCGGACGAGGCTTACCTCTACTTTGCCAACGACTTCGCCGAGCAGCCGGCCATCGTCTTTGGCGGTCTCAGCAACCGCACGGCCAGCATGATGCCGCAGGAGCGCGTCTCCAACATATACACCATGAAGGATGCCTCGGGCCAACGCAAGTACTCCTACTTCCGCTACAGCATCTACCCCTTCAACCAAGTGAAGAGCTCAAGTTCCAAGACCGACTTCTACAACGACTACACCGACTACACCTCATACCTGGTGGCCAAAGCTGGAACTGGCAAGATCGGTGACCTCAACTACGAGGCAGGCGTGTCGGGTAACTGCACGTCCGACGACACGGTGAGCATCAGCTTCACGCAGGAGTTTGCCGAGGCACCCGTGGTGCTGGCAACACCCATCATGGCCATCTCCACCACAGAGCGCTATCCGGTCACGCCTCGCGTCTTCGATGTCACGACAAGCGGATGCAAGGTGGTGCTGCAACGCCAGCAAGCGCTCAGCGAGAGCAACGCCCTCAAGCGCACGGTGAAGTTCTCGTATGTCGCCATCGAGAAGGGACAGACCACGGACGGAGCCGGCAAGCTCATCACCGTAAAGGATACCACCGTCAACTTCACATCGAAGGCTACGCTCAGCACTGACATCGCGTTTGGCGAAAAGATGAAAGACGCAGCTTTCCTCGTCCAGATGCAAACGCTCAACAATCCGGCCTTGGCCGTGCTGCGCACACGTCCGCTCAGCCTCTACGCCTCTACCGACTCCACGGGAACGCGCATCCGCTTGCAGGTGGACGAGACCAGCACCCTCACAGTGCCCTCACGCAACGATCCTTGGGAGGAGCGACTGGGATGGATCACCGTCAGCGAAGATAGCCAGTTTGTGACGGCCATCAAGGGCGTCACCGACCATAAGCCGGCAACAACCGGCAAAGCGATCTACACCATCAACGGCGTGCTGGCGGGCAAGAGCCTCAGCGAACTGCCAGCAGGCGTGTACATCGTCAAGGAGAATGGCGTGACACGCAAGGTGATGAAGAAATAACCGGAGTCCCGACACTCCTAACACAACAGAGGCTTGACTGCGTGTCAAGCCTCTGTCATTTGAAATAACATTTACAGCCATGAACATCGAACATCAGATTGAAATCATCAAGAAACAAGACGGGCTGTCCAACACGCTCGGCATGGAGTTTGTCTCCACACCCGAGCCCGACACGCTGATGGCTCGCATGAAAGTGGACAAGCTCAACCGGCAACCCTTCGGCTTCCTGTCGGGCGGCGCGTCGCTGGCCTTGGCCGAGAACACGGCGGGCGTGGGCTCCATGGCCCTCTGCCCTGGTCGCATCTGCGTCGGCATCAACGTCAGCGGGAGCCATGTCAGGGCCGTCCGGGAAGGTGATGTGGTGACGGCTTACGCCAAACTGCAGTACAAGGGGCGCACACTCCATGAGTGGCAGGTCGACATCAAGAACCGGAAAGGGGATTTGGTGTCCACCGTCCACGTCACCAACTATGTCATCCACGTGTCGCAAAAACAACTTGACGAAGGATGCAAGACGCCTGAGTGAACAGCGCATCAGAAACCGAAAAAAGCAGGATCGCATCGCATATGCAATCCTGCTTTTTCGGTTGTATGAAGTCCATTCCCGCCTCTTTTCAAGGGAAGGGGCTATGACATAGGGGGCTCTCGGATCAGCCTTCGCGGAAGAAGTCGAGGGTTTCCCGGATCTCCTCGTCGGTGGCCGTCTGGTTGATCAGCACGTCCCCGATGGCATCGAGCAACGTGAAATTGATGATGCCCGACGTGTTTTTCTTGTCGTGGCGCATCAGCGCGATGAGCTCATCATAGTCGTCGCACGTGATGTCGAAGCGGGCGTAGTTGTCGCGGATGAAACTTACCGTCTGGCGCATCTGGTCGGAGGGGAAGCCCGCCTTGACCACCGACAGGTACAACTCACAGATCAGTCCATAGGCCACGGCATAGCCATGGAGGATGGGAGCCTCGCCTTCATGGTGATGCTTCAGTGAGAAACTCTCGAAGGCATGGCCAAAGGTGTGGCCATAGTTAAGGGCCTTGCGGAGCCCTTTCTCGTGTGGGTCGAGCTTCACGACACGCTCCTTCACCTGCACCGACTTGGCCACCAGGGTCTGCAGGCGCGGCAGGTCGGGGTGTCCCAGGTCAAACCGCAACAGCTCGGCCCATGTCTTCTCGTCCGAAATCAACCCGTGCTTCAGCATTTCCGCATAGCCCGAACGCATGTTCTGGTCGTCCAGCGTACGGAGGAAGTGGGTGTCGAGGATGACATACCGCGAGTCGTTGAACACGCCGACCTCGTTCTTGAGGCCATTGAAGTTGATGCCGGTCTTGCCGCCCACCGACGCGTCGACCATCGACAGCAAGGTCGTCGGGATGTTGATGAAGTCGATGCCGCGCTTGAACGTGGAGGCAGCAAAACCACCCAAATCAGTCACCATGCCGCCGCCCAAGTTGACAAGGCAACTGTGACGGTCGGCACCACCCTCGTCGAGAGCTTGCCACACGTGGGTGAGCGACTGCAGGTCCTTGTGAACATCCGTGGAACCGATCGTGATGACCGGTGCGCCTTTCAGGCAGAAGAAATCTTTCACAAGAGGAAGACACAGATCGTGTGTCACCTCATCTGTCAGCACAAAAATGCTGTCGTGTTCACACTCGGACAAGGCTATGGCCAACTCCGTTTCCAAGTTTTGGGATATGATGACTCTCTGATTCATACGCATACTATATTCTTTCTTGCGTTACAAATATAATGATAATATGATAGGAACCACGACATTCCACCTAACAAATTAAGACTTTTTAAGCCCGCCAACCACCATATTGCTCACTTATGGCAACGAATGTGCATACTATTTGAGAATTTTCAAAAAATATTTGGTGTCCCTTTTAAACTTATCACCAACACTCACGTCTATTAGTTTATAGAACAAGTACTAACAACGATAGTCTGGAAAGGCTATCGCCACAAATGCCACAATCTATGAGAAAAAGCTTCCTCTTGGCAATTCTATTGTTAATGACAACAATGGCATTCGCCCAGAAAAGAGAGATTTCGGGGTTCTTGGTCGACAGCGAGTCGAAAGAACCTCTGTCGCTTGCCACCGTCCAACTACTCAAGATGGACTCCACGTTCATCAGCGGAGCGTTGTCCAACGACAGCGGAAAGTTTGTCATCAAGGCTCCCGCCAACGAAAGGTATCTGCTCAAGGTGACCAGCGTGGGCTACCTACCCGCTGTCAAACGCATACAGATGCAAGATGACCATGACCTCAACATGGGCCTCTTGCAAGTACTGGCCAACTCCACCCTGCTCAAGGAAGCGGTGGTCAAGGCACAGGCGCTGAAGGTGACCGTCAAGGAAGATACCTTTATATATAATAGCGCCGCCTACCGCACACCGGAAGGATCGACCATCGAGGAACTGGTCAAGCGGCTCCCAGGCGCCAAGGTGGATGACGACGGAAAGATCACCATCAACGGAAAGGAAGTGAAGAAAATACTCGTGGACGGAAAGGAATTCATGACTGGAGACACCAAGACGGCCATGAAAAACATACCGACATCCATTATCGACAAAGTGAAAGCCTACGACCAGAAGAGCGACTTGGCACGTGTCACCGGCATTGACGACGGAGACGAGCAGACCGTGCTTGACTTCGGGACAAAGACGGGAAAGAACAAGGGACTCATGGCAAACGCTGACGTGGGCGTCGGCACCAAGGACCGATACTCCGCAAGGCTCTTTGGAGGCTACTTCAACAGCGACTGGCGCGTCTTCGGCATGGCCAACGCCAACAACGTCAACGACATGGGGTTTGGCGGGCGAGGCGGTGGCTTCGGGCGTGGACGAAGCGGTCTCAACGCCTCCAAGATGGTGGGCACCAACATCAACTATGAGAAGAAAGACACACTCAAGGTAGATGGCAGCGTCAGATGGAACCACAGCGACGGAGACGCATACAGCAAGACTTCATCCGAAAACTTCGTGAGCACCGTGGGGTCGTTCTCCAACAGCATCAACCAAAACTTTTCGAGAAGCAACAACTGGAACGCACAGTTTCGCGTGGAATGGACACCGGACAGCATGACCAATATCATGTTCCGCCCGACAATGAACTACAGCACCAGCGACGGCTTGTCGGCAAGCCAGTCGGCATCGTTCAACGAGGATCCATACAAGTATGTCACCGACCCGCTCGCCCTGGAATCGCTGAAAGAGCTGAGCGAGGATAGCGTCGTGGTCAACTCCAGCCAGCGCTCTTCCATGAGCTACAGCGAGAGCAAAAGCTTCGGAGGCATGTTACAGTTCAACCGACGCCTCAATACCAAAGGACGCAACGTGACCTTGAGAGCCGACGCCAACTACAGCGACTCGCACTCCAACAGCCTGTCAATGAACAACGTGCATCTCTACCAACTCAAAGACAGCTACGGAAACGACTCCACCTACCAGACCAACCGATACACCCTGACACCCAGCAAGAGATGGAACTACACCTTGCAGGCCACGTACAGCGAGCCTCTCTGGAAAGGTGCCTTCCTGCAACTGCGCTACCGTTTCAATTACAGTTACAACAAGAGTGACCGCAGCACTTACGACTTCTCCAACCTCGGCGAAGACTTCTTCTCCGGCCTGCAGTCGGGCTATCGCCTCTGGGACAACTACCTGGGACGCCTCGACAAGCCCTACACTGACTATCTGGACAGCGACCTGAGCCGCTACTCGGAGTACAAGAACTACACGCACAGCATCGAACTGATGTTCCGCATGATACAAGCCAAGTGGCAGATGAACGCCGGTGTGCTGGCACAACCGCAGAAATCGCATTACATACAAGACTACCAGGGCGTGAGCGTCGACACTACCCGCACCGTCTTCAACATCTCACCGACCTTCGACTTCCGCTACCGCTTCAACAAGGTGAGCAACCTCAGGCTCAACTACCGGGCTTCCACATCGCAGCCCAGCATCACCGACTTGCTCGACATCTACGACGACTCCAATCCGCTCAACATCTCCACGGGTAACCCGGGACTGAAGCCTTCGTTCACACAGCGCTTCTCCGTCTTCTACAACAGCTACTTCCAGAAGACCAAGCAAGCCGTCATGGCCAATATGGGATTCAACACCACAAGCAACTCCATCAGCCAGGCAGTGACCTACAATGAGCAGACAGGCGGACGCATCACACGACCGGAAAACATCAACGGCAACTGGAGCATCAACTCCGCCCTGATGTTCAACACACCCCTCGACTCAGCCGGCAACTGGAACGTGAACACGTTCACCGACTTCAACTTCAACAACAACGTAGGCTACGTGACCTTGAAGCGCGACCAGAGCTCGCAGAAGAACACGACCAAGGACATGAACATCAACGAGCGGCTGTCTGCCAGCTACCGCAACGACTGGCTTGAGGTGGAGTTTGACGGATCGCTGGGCTATCGCCACTCACGTAATGAGCTGCAGACCACATCCAACCTCGACACATGGCAGTTCTCCTATGGTCTCAACTTCAATGTCAGGGCGCCTTGGGGAACCACCCTCGCCACTGACGTCCACATGAACAGCCGACGCGGATACAACGACGCATCGCTCAACACCAACGAGTTTGTGTGGAACGCCCAACTGTCACAAAGTTTCCTCAAGGGCAAGCCGCTGACCGTGATGCTCCAGTTCTACGACATCCTGCACAACCAGAGCAACTTCTCCCGTTCGCTCAGCGCCAGCCAGAGAACCGACACGGAATACAACGCCATCAACAGCTACGTGATGCTGCACGTCAACTACCGTCTCAACCTCTTTGGCGGCAAAAATGACCGCCGCGGCATGGACGGACCGGGCGACAGACCTGGACGAGGCGGGCGTGACCGCGGTGGCTTCCGCCCAGGGCCTCCTCCCGGAGGCGGCTTCGGCGGACCGAGATAAGACATGAAGACAGGCTTTGCGGCCATAATGAATA
>DJOV01000024.1:8459-23429 GCA_002437285.1 Prevotella sp. UBA6429
TATTCATTATGGCCGCAAAGCCAATCGGAGATTACTCGTCGTCATCATCCCAGTCATCGTCGTCATCGAAGCCAAACATGGCTGGTTCCACAAAAGCGTCTATGGCTCGGCGATCCTTCTTGGTGGGGCGTCCCGTACCACGGGCGCGGTCCACAAAGCCACTGATGCGGCTCATCTCCAACAGCTCATACTGCTTGGGATCAGTCACGTTCTCATAGACCTGCGGAATCAGCTTGGCACCCACACGCTGCTCGATGCAAGCCAGCACCTTAAAGGAATAGGTGACAGGCGGCTTCTTCACGCTGATGATGTCACCCGCCTTGATGACATGGCTGGGCTTCACGTTGCTGCCGTCGATGGTCACCCGACTGTTCTTGATGGCGTCCGCCGCCACGGAGCGGGTCTTGAAGATGCGCACAGCCCACAACCACTTGTCAATGCGCGCGCTTTCGCTCACCTTGGGAAGTCGTTCTTGCTTCATCTCTTGCCTTGCTTATTTTTTCTTCCCCAGCTTGTTAAACTGGTTCATGGTGTTGTCGATGCCCTGCAAGACAAAGCTCTTGATGATGTCCACCGCCATGTCGATGGTGGGCTGCAAGACCTCCATGTCTTGTGCAGAATAGTGTCCGAGCACCCAGTCAATCTGCCCACCTCGCGGGTAATCATTGCCGATACCCACACGAAGCCGCGCAAAATCTTGCCCGATGAGCTGAATGATATGTCCCAAGCCATTATGCCCACCGTTGCTGCCATTGCCCTTGAGGCGAAACTCGCCCAACGGCAGAGCCACGTCATCACTGACGACCAAAAGGCGCCGCTGGTCAATGTTTTCCTTGTTGAGCCAATAGCGTACAGCATTTCCGCTTAGGTTCATAAAGGTGGTAGGCTTCAACAGGATAATCTTGCGTCCCTTGACCGATGTCTCCGCCACAAAGCCGTATCGCTTATCCTCAAAACAAATATTGGACGCTTTGGCAAAAGCGTCCAATACCATAAATCCTGTGTTGTGGCGGGTTCCGGCGTATTCGTCGCCAGGATTTCCGAGGCCACAAATCAAGTATTTGTCCATCTAACGAATGAATACGTTATCTGTCTTGACCTTACTCAGCGGCAGGAGCCTCCTCGCTGTCTGTGGCAGCGGCAGCGGCAGCGGCCATGGCGTTACGTGTCATCTTGATGGAGCAGACCACCACATCCTTGCTTGTGGCCATCTCGAGACCCTCGAACGAGAGCTCGCCCACCTTGATGCTCTTGCCGATGCGGAGAGCGGTGACGTCGATGTCAAGGTGCTCAGGAATCTGCTGGTAAGGAGCGGTCACGTTGATCTTACGGATAGAGAGGTTCATGCGGCCACCGTCACGCACACCCTGTGCCAGGCCATTGAGCTTGACGGGGATACCGATGGTGATAGGCTTCTGGTCGTTGACCTCATAGAAGTCGACATGCAGAGGAGCGTCTGTCACGGGATGGAACTGGATCTCCTTCATGATAGCGGTGTGCTTCTCGCCCTCAATGTCGAGGCAGACCACATAGATATGGGGAGTGTAGATGAGCTTGCGGAGCTCTGAGAAAGCAATGGCAAATGATGTGGCCACGGGCTTGCCGTCCACCTTCTTCTCACCATAAAGGTTACAAGGGACATAGCCTTCCTTACGGAGGGCCTTAGAAGCTTTCTTACCAAGGGCTTCGCGCTTCTTACCTGCGATACTGATCTCTTTCATAATTGTGTTACTCTAAATTAAATTGTAAATTAATTCGCCATCACACTGGACTGTAAAGGTCGGCTTCAGCCTAAGATAAAAGGCCATCTCCGCCCTTTGCCAATCTGAAAAGCGGTGCAAAGTTACTACTTTTTATTTGAATGCGCAAAGTTTCCTTAAAAAAACAAAGTTTTATACCCCTTCTTTTGCGTATATATACTTTTTTAAGTAATTTTGCATCACTAAGTCTAATTTAGTAGAACGAAAAGGATAAGAGTAATGATCAATCGTGAACTCATTCGTATTAAGATAGTCCAGTTAACCTACGCATACTATCAGAACGGTAACAAAAACATGGACAACGCCGAGAAGGAGCTGTTGTTCAGCCTGTCAAAGGCTTACGACCTCTACAACTACCTTCTCGAACTGATCGTGGCTGTCACCCGCGAGGAGCGTCACCGCAATGACATCCTGACCCAGCGCGCCACGCGAGAGGGCACCGAGCCGCCATCCAAGAAGTTCGTCGACAACAAGTTTGCCACCCAGCTGGAGGTGAACAAGATGCTCAACGACTTCATCGAGATGAAGAAGCTGACATGGGACAACGACATCGAGTTTGTGCGCAAGCTTTGCAACCAGATTGAGCAAAGCCAAACCTATCAGGACTACATGGCCGACACCAACGCCGACTCCTACGAGGACGACCGCGAGGTGTGGCGCAAGCTGTACAAGCAGCTCATACAGGACAACCCTGACATCGACGCCCTGCTGGAGGAGAAGAGCCTCTACTGGAATGATGACAAGGAGGTCATCGACACCTTCGTGCTGAAGACCATCAAGCGCTTCGATCCCAAGAACAACAGCAAGCAGGAGCTTCTCCCCGAATACAAGGACGAGGAAGACAAGGAGTTTGCCCGCAAGCTCTTCCGCGCCACCATCCTCAACGCCGACACTTACCAGCATTACATGAGCGAGGCATCACGCAACTGGGACTTCTCGCGCCTGGCCTACATGGACGTGGTCATCATGCAGATTGCCATTGCCGAGCTGCTCACCTTCCCCGGCATCCCCGCCCAGGTCACCATCAACGAGTTTGTGGAGCTGGCCAAGCTCTACAGCACGCCACGCAGCAGCAGCTATGTCAACGGCATGCTCGATGCCATCGCGCGCTACCTCGTCTCCACGGGAAAGATGCTGAAAGAGCTGCCTGAGCCACGCGCCAAGCAGCAAGACGCAACCAACGGCAATGCGCCCACGGGCCGCGTGAGATTTGTCCACAAGCCCAAGACTGACGAGGCCGAAGGCAGCAAGACAGAGACGGACAACGCTTCGGAGGCTGCCCCCGACAGCGAGGAGGGGCCCGACACGGACAGCAACGCCACGAAAGACAACGAATAATCATCAACAACGAAGCATATTAAACAATGACAACACTCGTACTGGCTGCACAGGCAGCACAACAAGGCGGCGGCATGGGAGGCATGCTGATCATGATGGTGGCCATCTTCGCCATCATGTGGTTCTTCATGATTCGCCCGCAGCAGAAGCGCCAAAAGAAGATTCGTGAGTTCCAAAACGCACTGCAGGAGGGCACAAAGGTTGTGCTCGGCGGCGGCATCTATGGCAGCGTGAAGCGCATCGACCAGGAGAAGAACACCGTCGATGTGGAAGTGGCACACGGCGTTGTCCTCACCGTGGACAAGGGCTATGTCTTTGCCGACGTGGCCCAGCAGCAACCGAATGCTTAATCTGAAGAAGATAAATCAAGTGGTCAGGAACTCCCTGTTCAGTTGGATGAACAAGGAGTTTCTGATTTTTCTGTTCTTTCTCGTGCTGAGCGGCATCTTCTGGCTGATGATGACACTCAATGAGACCTACGAGAAAGAGCTGCCCATACCCATTCGTCTCACGGGCGTCCCGGGCAACGTGGTGATGACCACCGACCTCACTGACACCGTGCGCGTCACCGTGCGCGACAAGGGCTTCATGCTCGTGTCCTACATGTCAAGCCACCAGCCCAAGCCCGTCATTCTCAACTTCAACACCTACGCCAACAAGCAGACAGGGCACGGACAGGTGCCTGCAGCCGACATACAGAAGTTGGTGAGGCAGCAGCTGTTCTCCTCATCGGTCATCACGGCCATCAAGGCCGACGGCCTCAGCTTCAACTTCAACTACGGAGAGCGCAAATCCATCGACGTGAAGCTCGTGGGCAATGTGGTGCCCGCAAGAAACTACTATCTCTCTCACGCGCAGCTGTCACCCGAGAAGGTCACAGTCTACGCGTCAAGAAGCATCCTTGATAGCCTCAAGGAGATTCCTACGGAGTATGTCAACATCACCAACTTCGATGACACCATGCGCCAAACGGTAAGGATCAAGAAGATACCGGGAGTCAAGGTGATACCCGAGACCGTGAGGCTCACGCTGCTGGTCGACATCCTGACTGAGGAAAGCATCGACGTGCCCATCACAACCGTCAACAAGCCCGGCAACCTCACCATCCGCTCGTTCCCCAACCATGTGAAGGTGACGTTCACCGTCGGCTCAAGGCAGTTCCGCCTCGTCAAGCCTTCCGACTTCCAGGTGGTCATCGACTACCGCGAGGTGGCGGCCCATCCCTCCGACAAGTGCAGGCTCCATCTGCGCGCCAAGCCTGCCATCGTGACCAACGCACACCTGGAAATGTCACAGGTGGACTATCTCATCGAACAGCAATGAAGCGAACAGCCATCACCGGGGGCATCGGCAGCGGCAAGAGCCATGTGTGCCGCTTGCTGGCCAAGCGGGGCATCCAAGTCTATGACTGCGATGCCGCGGCCAAGCGGCTCATGCGCGACGACGATGAGCTCCGCCAACAACTCACACGCCTCGTGGGCAAGGGCACCTATATAGATAAGGTGTTGCAGAAAGCCGTGCTCGCCAAGTTTCTGCTGGCTTCCGAGGGCAACAAGCAAGCCGTCAACGCAGTGGTGCATCCCGCCGTGGCGCGCGACTTCATGCAGAGCGACTACCAGTGGCTCGAAAGTGCCATTCTCTTCGACAGTGGCTTCGACCAGCGCGTGCCCTTCGACCGCATCGTCTGCGTCACGGCACCCATCGATGTCCGCGTGGAACGTATCATGCGACGCGACAACATCACACGCGAAAAGGCGCTCGAGTGGATCCATTGCCAGATGCCACAGGATGAGATGGCCCGGCGCTCCACCTTCGTCATCACCAATGATGGAGAGGAGGACCTGGAACAACAAATCGACAAATTACTCAATCATCAATAACAAAACAGGAAAAATGGAAACAATTCTTTCAATCGCAGGCAAGCCCGGACTCTACAAGTTGGTCAGCCGCGGTAAGGCTACCCTGATAGTGGAGACCATCGACGATGCACACCGCCGTCTGCCCGCCTTCGCCACCGACCGCGTGACAAGCCTGGGCGACATCGCCATGTACACCGACGCTGAGGACATCGCCCTGTGGGAGGTGCTCGCCAAGGTGGGCGAAAAGGAGGGGCTCAAGGAAGCCTCCATCAACTACAAGAAGTGCTCAAGCAAGGAGCTGCGCGACTATTTCGCGGAAGTGCTGCCCAACTTCGACCAGGACCGCGTGCACGACAGCGACATCAAGAAGCTGCTCCAGTGGTACAATATCCTCGTGAAGAACGGCTACACCGACTTCAAGGCCATTCTCGCCCCCACAGAGGGCGACAATGTCGACGACCGCAAGGAGCAGGAAAACGCTTAAAGGATCAAGAGACCTTGTCTCACCCAAGAGGCTGTCATCCCACATGGGACGACAGCCTTTTCTTTTACACGGCTTTTGCCCAACCGGCAGTTCTCTCATTCCAGGAAGAACCGCTCCCCCCCGCATAAGAAAGCTTCGCAAAAAGCGGACAACGTATATAAAAAACAGCATGACCGTGATTACGACAAAGAACCAGACGCAAGACATTATGTCGCAATCACCATGACATCCTGTCACATACCATGTATCGGCACAGAGGTTGCATAAGGATGGTTGTAAACATTCAAATATAGAACAAAAAAATAGGAGATATACATTATGTACACACGCAACAATTGGCTTCCCGAAGTTTTCAATGATTTCTTTGCCACAGAGCATATGCCCCGCACCAACGCTACCGCCCCTGCCATCAACGTGATGGAGGACAATGACAAGTACACCGTTGAACTGGCTGCTCCTGGCTTGAAGAAGAGTGATTTCGATGTAAACCTCAATCAGGACGGCGACCTCACCATCAAGATGGAGAAGCACCCGACCGAGGAGGACAACAAGGGGCACTACCTCCGCCGCGAGTTTGCCTACTTGAAGTACGAGCAGACGCTCATCCTCCCCGAGGACGTCAACAAGCAGGAGATCGCTGCTCGCGTGGCCGACGGTGTGCTCACCATCACCCTTCCCAAGATGAAGGCCGAGGAGCACAAGGTCGCTCGCAGCATCGAGATAGGCTAAACGCTTGTCGCAGGAGCCCATCGGATGGATGGAAGAAAAGACTTACCAACAAGTTTGATAGATTTATAATTGTGTGATTGTTAGTTATCAGTCCCCGGATATGCGAATATCCGGGGACTTTTTGTATCTTTGCAGAAAACGAACGATGATGAACGACTTGACATTATTGGTGCTTGCGCCTTCCAATATCTGGCTGCAAGCGTTGTTGCTTGTGGTGAGCATCCGCGTGGTGCTGGCGGGTGCCGACTGGTTGACCAGAGGCGCCGTGGCGCTGGCCGAGCGAATGGGCATACCACAGATAGTGATTGGCCTCACCGTGGTGGCCATGGGCACGTCGATGCCCGAGTTTTTCGTCAGCTTGACTTCAGCCGTCAGCGGCACGCCCGACTTGGCCGTGGGCAATGTGGTGGGAAGCAACGTCTTCAACACCTTGCTCATCGTGGGTGTAGCGGCCCTGGTGGCACCCATCACCATCCTGAAAGACACCGTGCGCAAGGACATGCCCTTCGCGCTGATAGCCTCCACCCTGTTGCTGCTGATGTGTCTCGACCGTGAGATCGGCCGTTGGGACGCTCTTGTGTTGTTCGTCTTGTTCATCGTCTTCATGACCGTCACCATCCGTGGCGCACGCGGCAACCGGTCGGCCGAAAGCGAGCGCTTGGTGGCCACGGAGCAGAAACCCTCCAAGAGTCCCTTGCGCGCAACGTTGCTGATGGTATTGGGATTGGTGTGTCTGGTACTGGGCAGCAACGTCTTTGTGGACAATGCCTCGGCCATCGCCCATAGCCTGGGCGTGAGCGACGCTGTCATCGGCCTGACCATCGTGGCCGGCGGCACTTCCCTGCCCGAACTGGCTACCAGCGTGGTGGCCGCACGACAAGGGAACAGCGGCATCGCCATCGGCAACGTGCTGGGCAGCAATGTGTTCAACATTCTCATGATCATCGGCCTTACCGGCCTCATCTCGCCCATGTCCATCCAGGGCATCACCACCGTCGACCTCTCCATGATGGTCATCTCGATGATGATACTATGGCTCTTCGCCTTTACCAAGTATCGCGTGGAGCGCTGGGAGGGCGCCGTGCTCGCCACCGTATTTGCCGGTTACATGGTGCATCTCATCAGTGCCGCCATGGCATAAGGCGCAAAAGAATGGAAAAAGTCCTGCCACACTCACTGCGGCAGGACTTTTTCCTTCAAAAAGAAGGCTTCTTCAGAGTTTTATTTGTAACTTTGCACCCGCAAACTTACGTAGGGGTACTTGCTCAACCCCCTTTAACAAAACAAGACATGAAAAAACAGAACCAAACAGTGAGTGTGCTGTTCATGCTGTTCAGCATACTCTTCTGCGTTTGCCTCATTGCTGCAAACGTGCTCGAGACCAAACAAATCGCCGTAGGCCCCATCACACTGACCGGAGGCCTCATCGTTTTTCCCATTTCCTACATCATCAACGACTGCGTGTGTGAGGTGTGGGGCTTCCGCAAGGCCCGCCTGCTCATCTGGACAGGTTTCGCCATGAACTTCCTGTTTGTGGCCTTAGGCGCCCTATGCGACGCCATCCCCGGAGCCTCCTATTGGCACAACGACGCAGGCTTCCACGCCATCTTCGGCCTGGCACCACGCATCGCTGCCGCCTCATTTGTCGCTTTTCTCGTAGGCAGTTTCATGAACGCCTACGTGATGAGCAAGATGAAGATACGCGACGGTGGACGCCACTTCTCGGCACGCGCCATCCTGTCGACCGTGGCCGGCGAGAGTTGCGACAGTGTCATCTTCTTCCCGCTGGCCCTCGGAGGTGTGGTACCCGCCGAGGAACTGCCCCTGCTCATGTTGTGGCAGGTGGTGCTCAAGACGGCCTACGAAGTGGTGGTGCTGCCCGTGACCATCCGGGTGGTAAAAGCGATGAAGCGTCATGAAGGTGAAGATGTCTACGACAACGGGATCAGTTACAACGTATTGAAAATCAAGACTATATAATATGGGAAACAGAGAGAATGAGGGACTGAAATCTCTCGGAAAGAAAACAGGATACAAGATGGATTACGCGCCCGAGGTGCTGGAGACCTTTGTCAACAAGCACCAGGGCAACGACTATTGGGTGCAGTTCAACTGCCCTGAGTTCACAAGCCTTTGCCCCATCACTGGGCAACCTGACTTTGCGGAGATTCGCATCAGCTACATCCCCGACGTGCGCATGGTGGAAAGCAAGAGCCTGAAGCTGTATCTCTTCAGCTTTCGCAACCACGGTGACTTCCATGAGGACTGCGTCAACATCATCATGAAAGATCTCATCAAGCTGATGGATCCCAAATACATTGAGGTGACCGGACTGTTCACCCCACGTGGCGGCATCAGCATCTACCCTTACGCCAACTATGGGCGCAAGGGCACATGGTATGAGGAACTGGCCCGCACGCGCTTTGCGCAACACGGGTTGCGCGGCTAAACTTCCACCTACTCGGTGGTCTCTTTCAAGGCTTGCTTGGAGCGCATCTCGGCGATGGCCTTGGCACGCTTGTTGATGTCGTTGATGTCGTTCTTACGGTAGTAGCTGCGTGAGCCGTCACGATCGGAAAGCACCAGGGAGTCGTCATCGAGATAGTCGATGGAGCACGTGTCGAAGGAGACACTCTGGTAGCCCACCACCGTGTTGTCCTTGCCCGAGTATTTGGGCTTGCCGCTGGTCATGACAAACTTGCCATTCCAGATGTGCCACGCGATAAACCATCCCAGCGGAGGATAGACCACCGGGCTCTCTTCGGCCAGCGTGCTCGACTCCTGCACATAGCCCACACTGGTGGCCTCCCACTGGCGCTTCAGCCAGAAGCCATACTCGCGGGGCACGAAATAGAGGTCTTTCAGCGAGTCGGGCATCTCGCGGATGACACGGGCCTGCTCCTGGGGTGTCATCGTCTCGTGGTCGCGCAGTTGCGGCATGACGATGTAGCACCAAATGCCCTTCAGCTGGTCAAGGTCAATCACGATGTCGGCAATGTGCCGGTTCTCCTTGTTGAGCACCACACCTATCCAGTCACCCGTCTTGATGCGTCCCAAGACACGATGCCGGCGGCTTGCCCCGATGATGTTGTAGGTCACGGGATCGCTGCCGTCACTCGGCAGCAACACGACAGCCGTATCAGAACATCCCTCACACGCCAGCCCATAGATGGTGCTGTCACCCTTGAGGGGTTGGTCGTAACTGGTGGCCGGCAACCGCTGAGCCACCGGCTTCTTGTCATCATGGCAAGCCGTCATCACAAAGGCAGCCAGCAGAAATACAAACAGTGTCTTGACGTTCATCTTGTTGTTCATTTACTGTGCAAAGATAGTTATAAATTATAAAAAAGCAATCGGAAAGTCCGTATTTTGATTTTTTTTATCTAATTTTGCACCTCGGTATCAACACCGCTTTATATGTTGAGACAACGGATGTTGGCACACACCGATTCAAGGTAAGAAATCATTAAGTACAAGGAATAAATGAAGAAAAAAATTCAGTTCAGTCTCGTCTATCGTGACATGTGGCAGAGCTCCGGCAAGTTCCAGCCACGCAAGGACCAGCTGGAGCGCATCGCTCCCGTCATCATTGACATGGGTTGCTTTGCCCGTGTGGAAACCAACGGTGGCGCTTTCGAGCAAGTGCAACTGCTCGCTGGCGAGAACCCCAACGACGCTGTGCGCGCTTTCTGCAAGCCCTTCAATGAGGTAGGCATCAAGACCCACATGCTCGACCGCGGTCTCAACGCCCTCCGCATGTATCCGGTGCCCGATGACGTGCGCGCCATGATGTACCGCGTGAAGCACGCCCAGGGTGTGGACATTCCACGCATCTTCGACGGCCTGAACGACATCCGCAACATAGCTCCGTCCATCAAGTGGGCCAAGGAGGCAGGCATGACACCGCAGGGCACCCTCTGCATCACCACGTCACCCGTGCACACGCTGGAATACTACGCCAAGCTTGCCGACCAGGAGATAGAGGCCGGCGCTGAGGAGATTTGCCTGAAGGACATGGCCGGCATCGGCCAGCCCGCGTTCCTCGGCCAGCTCACCAAGATGATCAAGGACAAGCACCCCGAGATCATCATCGAGTATCACGGACACTCTGGTCCCGGCCTGTCAATGGCATCCATCCTGGAGGTCTGCGAGAACGGCGCCGACATCATCGACACCGCCATCGAGCCGCTGTCATGGGGCAAGGTGCATCCGGACATCATCTCCGTGCAGTCAATGCTGAAGCACGCCGGATTTGACGTCCCCGAGATCAACATGAGCGCCTACATGAAGGCTCGCGCCCTCACCCAGGAGTTTATCGACGAGTGGCTGGGCTATTTCATCAACCCCGGCAACAAGCTCATGTCATCACTCTTGCTCACCTGCGGCCTGCCTGGTGGCATGATGGGCTCGATGATGGCCGACCTCGGCGGCATGCGCACCACCATCAACAACATCCGCAAGAAGAAGGGCGAAGAGGAGTTGTCCATGGACGACCTGCTCATCAAGCTCTTTGAGGAGGTGGCTTACGTGTGGCCCCGCGTGGGTTACCCACCCCTTGTGACACCTTTCTCACAGTACACCAAGAACATCGCCCTGATGAACCTGCTCACGCTGGAGCAAGGCAAGGGCCGCTTCGTGATGATGGACGATGCCATGTGGGGCATGATCCTCGGCAAGAGCGGCAAGGTACCCGGAGAGATCGATCCCGAGCTGAAGGAGCTTGCCGCCAAGCAAGGCCGCGAGTTTACCGACGCCGACCCCCACACCTTGCTCACCAACGCCCTCGACGACTTCAAGAAGGAGATGGACGAGAACGGCTGGGAGTATGGCAAGGACGACGAGGAGCTCTTCGAGCTGGCCATGCATCCTGAGCAGTACCGCAACTACAAGAGCGGACAGGCCAAGAAGAACATGCTGGCCGACCTGCAGAAGGCCAAGGATGCACAGCTCGGCGCCAAGGTGTCGCCCGAGGAGGCTGCAGCCTTCAAGCATGCCAAGGCTGACGCCATCGTGGCCCCCGTGAAGGGCCAGATCTTCTGGGAGTTCCAGGGCGAGGGCGAGGCAGCACCCGCTGTGGAGCCCTTCATCGGCAAGGAGTACAAGGAAGGCGATGCCTTCTGCTGGATCCAGGCCCCCTGGGGCGAGTTTGTCGAGGTCAAGGCTGACCTGGGCGGCAAGCTCGTTGAGATCAACGCCAAGCAGGGCTCAAAGGTGCAGAAGGGCACTGTGCTGGCTTACATCCAGAGAGACTAAGCTCACTTGCAACTATTCTTTGCAAAAAGATGGATTATCAAAAAATCATCGATAAGTATTATCCCGAGGCCAATCGGCTTCGGGATATTTTGATTTGTCACAGCCGTCAGGTGGCCGCCCGCGCCTTGCTCATCTGCGACTCCCATCCGGAACTGGGCATGGACCGTCAGTTTGTAGAGGAGGCCGCCATGCTGCACGACATCGGCATCTTCCGTTGTGATGCGCCGGGCATAGCCTGCCATGGCACGGAGCCTTACATCTGCCACGGGCGCATCGGAGCCGAACTGATGAGACGCGAGGGATACGAGCGCCACGCACGGGTCTGCGAGCGCCACACCGGCGCAGGCCTCTCGCTCTCCGACATCGTGAGCCAAGACCTGCCCCTGCCCCATCAGGACTTCCTGCCCGAGACACTTGAGGAAAAGGTGATCTGCTACGCTGACAAGTTCTACAGCAAGTCAAACCTGCAGCGGGAAAAGACCCATGAGCAAGCCGAGAAAAGCCTCGCCAAGTTTGGCCAAGAGGGCCTGGCCCGCTTCCAGACATGGGAAAAGCTGTTTGAGGGATAGTTAAAATTAAGAAAAACACCCGATATTCCCTGATTATTGCGTAATTTTGCAGTTCAATGGGAACACGCCTCCGGCGTTCGAGAAGGCTGGTCCCGCTTTTCTACAAGGGATATTCTGCAGTTTCATGAGGACGAAATCTTTTATAGCACTCCTGCTCTTCGTCGTGGCATGCGCCATGGCCGACAGTTCCGTGTCTCAATTTTGGAAGCGCCACAAGACTGTCGCCGCTGACTCAACCAGCGCCGCCGACTCCCTACCCTCCGCCAACGACACGACAAAGATGGACTCTCTGCAACTGGCCATCTACCATCACAACAAGGCCGTGGACGACTCCATCCGCCTCGACTCGCTCAACAAGCAGAAGAAGAACGGCATCGACGCTCCCGTGGCCTACGAGGCGCAAGACTCGCTGGTCTATGACGCCGCCACCAACACCGCGCATCTCTACGGCTCGTCGACCGTCGACTATGAGAACATGAACCTCAAGAGCGACAAGATCTACATGAGTCTCGACAGCAGCCTGGTGCACGCCACCGGTTCGCCCGACTCATCGGCCAAGGACGGCATCAAGGGCAAGCCTGTCTTCACCATGGGGCAAGACAGCTATGACACCGACACGATGGCCTTCAACTTCAAGACCAAGAAAGGTCTTGTGCACAACGCTTACACCCAGCAACAGGACGGCTACCTGACCAGCCAGATATCCAAGCGCAACGCCAACGGAGAGATTTACCTGGCCCACGGGCGCTACACGACCTGTGACGCCGAGCATCCCGACTTCTACATAGCCCTCTCACGCGCCAAGGTGCGCCCCGGCAAAGACGCCGTGTTCGGTCCCGCCTACCTGGTGGTGGCCGACGTTCCCTTGCCATTGGCCATCCCCTATGGCTTCTTCCCCTTCACGAAGAGCTATTCCAGCGGCCTCATCATGCCCACATATGGCGATGAGAACAGCCGTGGCTTCTACCTCCGCGATGGCGGATACTACTTTGCCGTCAGCGACAAGTGGGACCTGAAACTGTTGGGGGAGATCTATACCAAGGGCTCATGGGGTCTCTCGGCCGCCAGCAACTACCGCAAGCGCTACAAGTACAGCGGTTCCTTCTTCTTCAGCTACCAGGACACCAAGACAGGCGACAAGGGCATGCCCGACTTCCAGGAGCAGGAGAGCTTCAAGATCCAGTGGAGCCATCGGCAGGACTCAAAGGCAAATCCGTTCAGCACCCTGTCGGCCAGCGTCAACTTCGCCTCGACGAGCTATGAGCGCAACAACCTCACGAGCATGTACAACCCGCAGTCACTCACCCAGTCGACCCGCACCTCATCGGTCAGCTGGAGCACCACCTTCTCCAGTCTGGGCCTGTCGCTGAGCAGCTCGGCCAACCTCTCTCAGAACATGCGCGACTCGTCCATCGCCATGACACTGCCCGACCTCAACATCAGCGTCAGCCGCTTCTATCCCTTCCGCCGCAAGCACATGGTGGGCGATGAGCGCTGGTATGAGAAAATATCGCTGAGCTACACGGGACAGCTGAGCAACTCCATCAGCACCAAGGAGGACAAGCTGATGCACTCCAACCTCATCAAGGACTGGCGCAACGGCATGCAGCACAGCATTCCCATCAACGCCAACTTCACCTTGTTCAACTACCTGAACGTCACGCCCTCGTTCAACTTCACCGACCGCATGTACACGAACAAGATCAAGCGTTCGTGGGACAAGGCGCGCCAAGTGGAGGTGGCCGACACGACATACGGCTTCCACAACGTGTACAACTGGAACCTGAGCCTCTCGGCCAGCACCAAGCTCTACGGCATGTACACAGGCAGCCCACGCCTGTTCAAGAAGCATCCCTGGCAGATTCGCCACGTGTTCACGCCGCAGATCAGCTTCAGCTACGCACCCAACTTCGGCTCCGCACGATACGGATACTATGACACCTACCAGAAGACCGACGCCGACGGCAATGTCTCCCTGGTGGAATATTCGCCTTACAGCAACGCGCTCTACGGTGTGCCGGGCAAGGGCAAGACCGGAAGCATCTCCTGGGACGTGAGCAACAACGTAGAGATGAAGATCAAGACCGACAAGGACAGCACGGGCTACAAGAAGATCAGCATCATCGACGAGCTGGGAGCCTCGATGTCCTACAACATGGCGGCGGCCACCCATCGCTGGAGCGACCTGTCGATGCGCTTGCGCTTGAAGTGGTGGAAGAGCTACACCTTCAACATGAACGCGGTGTTTGCCACCTACGCCTACGAGCTCGATGACAACGGGCACCCCTATGTGGGCAACCACACCGAGTGGGGACGCGGCCGCTTCGGACGTTTCCAGGGCATGTCGCAAAACTTCTCCTTCACGCTCAATCCTGAGCAACTGAAAAAATGGTTTGGCGGGGGCGACAACAAGAAGGACAAGAAAGACGACGACGATGACGACGAGGGACGCGACACCGACATAGAGAGCAACGTCGACGACGACATGGTGAAGGGACAGCACCAGGCGAAGCGCGGCAACAGCGGAGGCAAGGCCGAGACCGATGCCGACGGCTACATGACGTTCTCCATGCCTTGGTCACTGACTGTGGGCTACGGCATCACCATGCGTGAGGACACCCGAGAGGCCAAGTTCAACAAGAAGACGATGCGCTACCCCTACCGCTTCACCCAGACGCTCAACTTCAGCGGCAACCTCCGCATCAGCGACGGATGGAACATCAGCTTCTCCAGCGGCTACGACTTCGAAAACAAGGCCATCAGCATGACAACCGCCTCGCTGCAGCGCGACCTCCATTGTTTTGGCATGAGCTGCTCGGTGGTGCTTGCGCCTTACACCAGCTACAACTTCTCTTTCCGCTGCAACGCCGCCACCCTGACCGACGCCCTGAAATACGAGAAACGCAGCGGCTACAGCAATGCCGTGCAGTGGTACTGATCCCACTACAACTCTTCCCCCCCAACGAAACAACCCGATA
>DJOV01000024.1:23522-27426 GCA_002437285.1 Prevotella sp. UBA6429
TATCGGGTTGTTTCGTTGGGGGCCATTTGTGTTCCTTGCGGTGAGAGCAGGGGCTTGTGAAAGACGAAGGGTCAGTTGACGGCAACCAGATCCTTGACGGACTGGCGCTCACCCACCACCCAGATGATGTCGCCCTGCTTGAACTTCCTCGACGGGTCGATCATCGTCAGGTCGTGCTGTCCGCCTTCCACACCCACAAGCATGCAGTTGTAATGGCTTCTGATACCACTCTCCGACAACGACTTGCCGATGAACGGGCAACGTGCCGACAGCATCATCTTCTGCAGTTTCATCTCACGTTCCTCGATGTGCGGGTCCTCTGGCACCAAGTTGGCCTTCAGCGCAGTGCCGAAAGCCTGGAGCTGCTCGTCGTTGCCGATCACCTGCAACCTGTCACCCGGAAAGACGATGGCGTCGCCACCGGGGATGTTGATGCGCTGGCTTCCGCGCAGGATGCTGCTGACATGCACGCCAAAGCGTGTGGCAAACCGCAGGCTGGCCAATGTCCGCCCGGCCCACTCCGAGTCCTCAGGTATGGCGAAGTCGCCGATATGGATGTCGCGGTCGATGAGTTTTCCCTCAAACAGAGGACGCCGCTTGCCGCTGACCTGTGCTGCGATGTCGCGCGAATGGAGGTTCTGCACGAAGCGACGCTCCATGGTGATGCTCTGCTTCTTGAGCTGGCGCGAGAGCACCATGAGCACGATGACCACCACGGCAAGGGTGATCACAATGGCGTTGGCGAAACGGGCCAGGTAGTTGCAGATGTAGAAAAGGATGGCCGTGGCTATGGCGCCACGCACCAGGATGGTGAAGAGCAATGGCAGACGGTTGAGGCGGCTCTCCGTCCACAGCGTGCGGAACTCCTCGCTATGGTTGTTCTTCATGACCAGTGCCCGCATGAAGGGCGACAGGCACAGCACCGTCAGGCCGCCCGTCACGCCGTTGGCCCACCAGTGTGGCAAGAGGTGACGCATGAACTGCAACACGAAGGTGAGCATGATGGTGGTGACGGCCACACACAGGATGGTGTAGACCAGCGTGTTGACACCCATCTTCCGGAACAGCTTCTTCCACAGGCTCTGCTCGACGGGTGTGGTCTGATGAGCCACGCCCATGTGCTCCAGCCGACGGTGCCACTTGCGGGGCAGGCTGCGCTCCACCAGGCCAAAGGCCGGCTCAGCGGCCCTTATCATATAAGGAGTGAGAAACGTCGTGATAACACTCACGGCCACGATGACCGGATAGACAAACTCGCTGATGACATGGAGCGACATGCCCAGGGAGGCGATGATAAACGCAAACTCACCCACCTGCGCCATGGAGAAGCCACAGCGCATGGCCGTGCGGAGCGGTTGGCCGCTGAGCATGTAGCTGAGCGTGCCCAGCACGGCCTGTCCCACCAGGATGGCCAGCACCAGCACCAGGATGGGCAGGGCGTAGGTGACCAGCACACTGGGGTCGACCAGCATGCCCACCGACACGAAGAAGATGGCTCCGAAGAGGTTCTTCACGGGCTCCACCACCCGCTCGATGCGCTCCACCTCGACGGTCTCGGCCAAGATGCTGCCCATGACAAACGCGCCAAAGGCAGAGCTGAAGCCCACAGCCGTGGAGATCCAGGCCATGGCGCAGCAGAGGCCGAGCGCCACGATGACCAGCGTCTCGTCGGTCATGAGCTTGCGCGTGGCGCGGAGGAAGGTGGGCACGGCATAGAGGCCGACCACAAACCACAGCACCAGGAAGAAGCCGATGCGCACCAGCGAGCCGATCATCTGTCCACCGTCGGGGTTGCTGCCGCCGGCGATGGCCGAGAGCATCACCATCATGACGATGGCCAGGATGTCCTCAAGGATGAGCACGCTCATGACCAGGCGTGCAAACGACTGCTGCAGGAGCCCCATGTCGTCAAAGGCCTTGTAGATGATGGTAGTGGACGACATGGCCACCATGCCGCCGAGGAAGATGCAGTCCATGCGCTCCCATCCGAAAGCACTGCCGACGCCCATGCCCATCATGAGCATGCAGAAGACGATGCACACAGCCGCTATGACGGGCGCCATGCCCATCTTGAGTATCTTCTTGAACGAGAATTCGAGTCCCAGGGTGAAGAGCAGGAACATCACGCCGATGTCGGCCCAGGTGTGTATGTCGCCCTTGTCGACCACCGACATGGTATAGGGCATGTGTGGCGACACCACAAAGCCTGCCACGATGTATCCCAGCACGAGCGGTTGCTTGAGCCGCTTGAAGAGCAGGGTCACCACCCCGGCCACCACCAGGATGAGCGCCAGGTCCTTGATAAGGTTGGGAAGTTCTGCCATATGCAATGCGTATTAATGATGAACGGATGATAGGCGCGCGATGCCGCCGCCCGAAAAGCAAAAGAGGGGCACACTGACTGATGCGCCCCTCTTTCCTATGATGGTGCCAGCATGGGCTGGCGGCCTTTAGTCGTTGTACGTGCCTGTGATTTCACAAATCTTGGTGATGACCTTCACGGCCTTCTCCATCACCTGTATGGACACAAACTCGTAAGGTCCATGGAAGTTGACACCTCCGGCAAAGATGTTGGGGCAAGGCAGGCCGCGGAAGGAGAGCTGCGCACCGTCGGTGCCGCCGCGGATGGGTTCCACCTTGGGCGTCACGCCACTTTCCTGCATGGCCTTGAGCACAATGTCGATGACATACATGTTGGGGTCGATCTTCTCCTTCATGTTGTAGTACTGGTCCTTGAGCTCCACGGTCACGGTGCCCTCGCCATACTTCTCGTTCATCTGCTTGGCGATGTTCTCCATGAAGTCCTTGCGCTGTTCGAAGCGCTTGCGGTCATGGTCGCGTATGATGTAGCTGAGCTTGGCCTCCTCACAGTGGCTGTTGATGCCGAGCAGGTGGTAGAATCCCTGGTAGCCCTCGGTGGTCTCGGGGATGTCGGTGTCGGGGATGAGCGCATTGAACTCGCAGGCCAGGCGCGAGGCATTGACCATCTTGCCCTTGGCGTAACCCGTGTGCACGCTGACACCCTTGATGGTGACCTTGGCGGCAGCGGCGTTGAAGTTTTCATATTCCAGGTCGCCGAGGTCGCCACCGTCCATGGTGTAAGCCCACTGGCAACCGAACTTCTCCACATCGAAGTGATGGGCGCCCATGCCTATCTCCTCATCGGGGTTGAAGGCCACACGGATGTCACCATGCTTGATCTCGTTGTGGTCGCGCAGGTAGCACATGGCCTGCACAATCTCAGCGATGCCCGCCTTGTCGTCGGCTCCGAGCAGCGTGGTGCCGTCGGTCACGATGAGGTCCTCGCCCTTGTGGGCCAGGAGCTCAGGAAACTTCTTGGGCGACGAAATGATGCCGGGCGACAGTTCGATGTCGCCTCCGTCATAATGGCTCACCACGCGCGCCTTGATATTGGCGCCGCTGGCGTCGAGCGCCGTGTCGTAATGGGAGATGAAACCGATGGTGGGCACATGCTTGCTGATGTTGCCAGGCAATGTGGCATAGATATAGCCCATGTCGTCCATCTCGACGTCCTTGAGGCCCTCGTCCTCAAGCTCCTTTTTCAGGTATTTGGCGAAAATAAGTTGTTTCGGGGTACTGGGGACCGTGTCGGAGTCTTCAGCCGACTGGGTGTCAAACTTGGTGTAATTGATAAATCGTTCAGCGATTTCCATAAGTGCTATGGTTGTTGATTGTGGTGACTCCGGCGGGACTCAAACCCGCGACACTCAGAACCGGAATCTGATGCTCTATTCAACTGAGCTACGGAGCCATTGGTTTCCTTTCACGTGCAAAGGTAACAATTCTTTCAAACAAAACAAAGGTTTCATGGAGAAAAATTCACATACTACCCTAATTCGAGACAAGCGGCCTCTATAAAAAAGCGGACAATGTATATAAAAAA
>DJOV01000119.1:0-6320 GCA_002437285.1 Prevotella sp. UBA6429
CCCTTTATCGCAAAATTACCCCATGCAAATCGCGGCGCGACCGACAAATAACGCCATTTTCGCGTTCTATTTCAACCGTCATCCGTGACAAAGTTTTGCGACAAAAAACATGACAATATATATAGCTGTGGTTTCAGTCCCCTGTGAAGATGGCAGATGATCCGTCCCTATGTGTTGTGCAGTCTGTTGTTGATGGCGAGATCGAGGCATCGAGGAGAGAGGCTCTCCGGGTGCCAGGTTTGTCCGTGCTGGCGCACGACAAAATGTTGATAGGTGGCGTCAAAGACTATGCATCGTGTCCATTTTCTGTACGGTGTTGTCCAATAATTGGACAGTAGTCAAAAGGTGGATTTTCTGTAAAATACTTATTTTCAATCTGTTGCGTTTTTGGCACGGCTTTGGCGTTAGGATAAACGTATGAAAAGAACGATTAGCACATTTATCCTGACGCTGGCCTGCGCGGCCGCCACCGCCCAGAACACCTGGACGCTCGACAGTTGCGTCAGCTATGCCGTGAGCCACGCCAACAACGTGCGCCGCAGTCGCATCGAGCTCACGCAGAGCCACAGCGACGCCCGCACGGCCGCGCTCGACTTCCTGCCCACCGTGAGTGGGCAGGTGAGCGGACAATACGCCTGGGGTCGCAATGTGGACCCTGAGACCAACACGTACAACACCATCACCACCTTTAATAATTATTATACGGTGGAGGCATCGGTCAGCCTCTTCGACGGCGGCCAGACGCTCAACGCCTTCCGCCGCGCCAAGAACGCCCGTGCCTACGCCGCCACGACGCTGCAGAAGGAGGCCGACGACAAGGCGCTGGCCGTGATGACGAAGTTTGTAGATGCCATATACAACCAGAAGAGTGTGGCTCTCGCCGAGGAGAAGCTCGCCGACAGCCGCGCCCTTCTGCTCAAGACACAGCGTCTCTTCGAGCTTGGCGAGAAGTCGCGCCCCGACGTGGCGCAGATGGAGAGCCAAGTGGCGGAAGACGACTACAACCTGCTGCACCAGCAAAACCAGGCCCGGCTGGCCCTGATGGCCCTCAAGAGCGAGATGAACTATCCTGTGGCCGACACCCTCTGCCTCACCGACGAGACACCTGTGGGTACCTGGGAAGCCGCCGGGCGTGGCCAGCTCAGCGTAGAGCTGGAGAAGCAGAAAGTGAAAGACCTGAAGTATGCCTGGCTCATGGCCAAGGGCAACCTGCTGCCCAGCCTCTCCCTCGGCGGGGGCGTGCAGACCAACTATTACCGTAATCTCTCTCAAGGAAGTGGCAGTGCGGCCGGATTCGGCTCGCAGATGAAAAACAATCTCGGCGAATACGTCTACCTGTCACTTTCCATTCCCCTCTTCACCCCCAGCCGCTGGCGGTCGGTGCGCAGGGCCAAGAGCGAGTGGCAGAAGGCCCAGCTCGACCTCGACGACGCGCGCCGCAAGCTCAGCGACGACCGCGCGCAAGCCCAGGCCGACCTGGCAGGCTATCGCCGCGAGGTGGTGCAGATGGAGCGCAAGGTGGCCGCCGACTCGCTGGCTTACCACCTCTCAAGCCGTAAGTTTGAGGAAGGCATGCTCTCCACCTTCGACCTGCACACGGCTGCGCAGACTCTCCTGCAGTCGCGCATCAAGCTCCTGCAGTCGCACCTGCTGCTCGTCATGAAGCGCCGCCTGGTGGATTATCTCGGCCAATAGGCCGACAGGTCACTCACGATATATCTCATAAACCCATATAACAACTATTCAAAACAACATACGACAATGGATATCAAGATAGAGAAAAAGAAATATGCCCTGCCCCGTAAGTACTGGCCCTGGATCGGAGGCGGCGTGGTGTTTGTGGCAGTGGTGCTGTGGCTGGCGCTGGGCAACTTCAGCTCCTCGCTCAACGTAGACGCCAAGAGCCTGAACATCGGCGACGTGACCAGCGGCCAGTTTGACGACTATGTGTCGGTCGACGGCAGTGTGGCCCCCATCCAGGTAGTGCAGATCTCGCCCGAGGAGGGCGGCGTGGTGCTCGAGAAAGTGGTGGAGGAGGGCACCCATGTGCGCAAGGGCGATGTCATCGTGCGGCTCAGCAACTCCAACCTCGACCTGCAGATCCTCAATGCCGAGAGCGAACTGGCAGAGAAGCAGGACATGCTCCGCAACACCGAGCTGTCGCTCGAGCAGGACATGCTCAACAACAAGACCGAGGCCGCCCAGTATGACATGGATGTCACCTCGAAGAAACGCGCCTACGACCACCAGCGCGCCCTGCAGAAGGAACAGCTCAACTCGCGCGAGGACTATCTCAAGGCACAGGAGGAATACAGGCTCGCCCAGCAGAAAAACACCCTCATCAAGCAACGCCTGAAGAAGAGCACACAGCTGCGCCGCGCGCAGATGAGCCAGATGGCCGACAACCTCGAGTCGATGCAGCGCAACGTGCAGCTCGTGCGTGAGCGCAAGGCCAAGCTCGACGTGCGCTCCACCATCGACGGCGAGGTGGGCCAGCTCGACATCGAACTGGGCCAGAACATACAGCCCGGACAGAAGATAGGTGTCATCAACGACCTCTCCGACTACAAGGTGCAGGCCCAGGTGGACGAACACTATGTAGACCGTGTGCACCCCGGACTGACAGGAACTTTCGAGCAAAACGGCAAGCGCTACACCCTCGAGGTGCGCAAGGTCTATCCGGAAGTGACCAACGGGCGGTTCAAGATCGACTTCGTGTTCCGTGGCGCGCGGCCCCAGAACATACGCACCGGACAGACCTACTATGTCGACCTGCAGCTTGGCGAGTCGAAGCGCGCCGTGCTCATACCCAAGGGGACGTTCTACAGCGTGACGGGTGGACAGTGGATCTTTGTGCTCGACAAGAGCGGCAAGAAGGCTTATCGCCGCAACATCACCATCGGGCGGCAGAACCCGCAATACTATGAGGTCATCGAGGGCCTGGAGCCCGGCGAGCGCGTCATCACCAGCGGATACGAGGCCTTCAAGGACAACCAGACGCTCGTGCTCAAGCACTGACCCCGGCGCATTGGCCTTTGACATAACAGACAACACATCACACACGATATACCGAAAAAAGCATTGGACATGAATTATTTCACAAAAGCCTTTTCAGGACTGGCTCGCCGTGGCCAGCACAACTTCGCCAAGATTCTGTGTCTTGGCCTCGGACTGGCCATCAGCTCGGTCATCATCGCCGAGATCTACTATGAGCAGACCTTCGACACCCATTTCGCTGGAGCCGACCGCACCTATCATGTAATAGAGAAATACAAGGTGGGCGACATGAGCGACATGGGCGACAGCCCCAACACGCCAGGAGCGTGGGCGCCGGGCATCAAGAAATACGTGCCCATGGTGGAGGCTGCCACGCGCATCACCAACCAGTGGGGCAAAGACACGCAGTTGCGCCTGCAGGGTAGCTCCAAGGGAGCGGAGGGCGACGGGATGACGGTGAAGTCGAGCATTGTCCTGGCTGACAGTTGCTTCTTCGACGTCTTCCCGCGGCCCATCCTCGCCGGCGATGCCCGCAAGGTGCTCTCCACCAAAAACTGTGTCATGGTCAGCTCAGACCTGGCCAAGACCATTGGCGGTAACGTTGTCGGTCGTCGCTTCACCATCGACGACGCACCCGGCATCACATTCACCATCGGTGGTGTGTTTGAGGCCTTCCCATGGGGCTCCTCGATGCATGGCAAAGACGCGTTCCTGGCCATGAAGGACATCGGGCAGTTCACCTACGATGGCACCGACAATTGGGTTGGCAACGACCGCTACCGGTCGTATGTGCGCCTGGCCAAGGGCCACGACATCAGCGAGCTGCGCCCCTACATGACCCGCATGCTCAACGACAACATCGACATGGCCGCCATGGCCAAGGCCGGTGCCAAGGTCGATGTCGACTTCCTGACGCTCAACGACTACTATTGCAGCGACTCCTACATCCAGATGATGAAGTGGATCCTGAGCATCGTGGCCTTCGTGCTGCTCTTCACCTCGGTCATGAACTACCTGCTCATCATCGTGAGCAACACCGTGAGCCGCTCGCGCGAGATGGCCGTGCGCAAGTGCTTCGGCGCCGAGAAGGGCAACCTCTATGCCCAGACGCTCTCCGAGGCCATCGTCCACGTGGCGCTGTCGGTGGCGCTGGCCGCCCTGCTGGTGTTTGTCTGCAAGGGCACCATCGAAGACTTTCTCTCGGCCCCTGTGGCCGCCCTGCTCTTCAACCGTGGCGCATGGATTCTCGTGGCCATCGTGGTGGCCGTCATCTTCATTGGTGGTGTGGTGCCGGGCTGGCTGTTCCAGCGCACACCGGTCACCAGCGCCTTCCGCGGATGGTCGGAGCACCGCCGCCGCTGGAAGCTGGCGCTGCTGGCGGGCGAGTTTGCCATCGTGGGCCTGATGTTGAGCTTGCTCTGGGTCATCAGCGCGCAATACAGCAAGATGACCAACATCGACCCAGGCTACAAGTACGACCATGTGGCCATCCTCAGCGTGCAGGGCCTGCAGAACGACGAGTGCCGCCGTTGCCTCGACGAGCTTCGCCGCGACCCTCATGTGTCGCTGGTGTCCACAGCCACCTACCTCCCCTTGGACGGCTGGTTCGGCTCGGGCAACAACGTGTCGTTGCCCGGCAGCGACCAGGAGCTGTTCAACGCGCAAGACCTCTACTTCGTGGGCGATGATTTCTTCAAGATGCTTGACATACCGGTCACACAAGGCTCCTTCTTCACCGACCGCAGCGACACCTCGCGCCAGGTCATGGTCGACGAGCGCTTCGCCCAGAAGCTCGCCCAGACAGCCGGATGGAAGGACGGCGTGGTGGGCAAGCGCATCTTCGTGTCGGAGCACTGCGCGGACCAACATTCGTTTGTGCAGATCGTTGGCGTGTTCTCCAGCATACAGCTGGGCGGTGCCACACAGGCCAACGGCAAGGCCGACCAGCCTTGCATGGTGTTCTATTCGGCCTCGGGCAACACGGGCCAGATCCTGCTGAAGATGGAAGAGCTGACACCCGAGACGATGCTTGCCGTGCGACAAAACGTGGAGAAGTTGCTCCCCGGCAAGGACGTGAAGCTGGTGAGCTATGCCTCGGAGTATGAGAGCCAGTACGTGTCGCAGCGCAACTTCCGCAACGGCATCCTCGTGGGAGGCATCGTGGTCTTCGTCATCGCCATCCTCGGACTGGTAGGCTATTCGTCCGATGAGGTGGCACGCCGCAGCAAGGAGATTGCCATCCGCAAGGTCAACGGCGCCCGGGTGGGCGATATCCTCCGCCTGTTTGTCAAGGACATCATGCGCGTGGCACTGCCCAGCGTGCTCGTGGGCTGCGTGGGCGCATGGCTCATCGCCGCCCAGTGGCTGCAAAACTTCACTGTGCGCATCACGCTCGCGCCATGGGGCTTCCTGGCCGTGACGATAGCCATACTCCTTGTCATCAGCCTCTCCATTGTGGTCAACTGCCGCAAGGTAGCTGTGTCGAATCCCGTGCAATACCTGAAGGACGAGTGACAAGACCGGATGTGCGGTTGGCCGGCTGACGCGCCGGACGCCCGCCACCGGAAAACATAAATATTCGAAAACAAGATAAAACAAAAAGACAAGATGATACAAGTGAAAGACTTATGCAAGGTGTTCCGCACCGATGAGGTGGAGACCATTGCACTGGACAAGGTTAGTTTCGAAGTGAACGATGGCGAGTTTGTGGCCATCATGGGACCGTCGGGCTGTGGCAAGTCGACCCTGCTCAACATCCTCGGACTGCTCGACAACCCCACGAGCGGGCAGTATTGGCTCGCAGGCAAGGAAGTGGCGGGCCTCAAGGAAAACGAGCGCACGGCCATCCGAAAAGGCCAGGTGGGCTTCGTGTTCCAGAGTTTCAACCTCATCGACGAGCTCAACGTCGAGGAGAACATCGCCCTGCCGCTGGCTTACCTGGGCATCCCCAAGGCCGAGCGCAAGGCGAAAGTGGAGGAGGTGATGCGCCGCATGAACATCGCGCACCGCGCCAAGCACTTTCCCCATCAGCTCTCGGGCGGTCAGCAGCAGCGTGTGGCCATAGCGCGCGCCGTGGTGTTCGGACCGAAGATCATTCTCGCCGATGAGCCCACGGGCAACCTCGACTCGAAGAACGGCGCCGAGGTGATGCGGCTGCTTACCGAGCTCAACCAGGAGGGCACTACCATCGTCATGGTCACCCACAACGAGCGCGATGCGCAGATGGCCCACCGCGTGGTGCGCCTCTTCGACGGAAAGGTGGTCGAGGACGGCAAGGCCTAAGCGCGTCAGCGCTGGGACATCATGTCAACAGAGAAGCCACG
>DJOV01000119.1:6413-24378 GCA_002437285.1 Prevotella sp. UBA6429
CGTGGCTTCTCTGTTGACATGAGCCGTTGGCGGCGTTCATGACTGTTCCTTCTTCAGTTCGATGCGGAAGGTAGTGCCCCGTCCCACCTCCGAGCTCTTCACCCAGATGCGCCCCTTGTGGTATTCCTCCACGATGCGCTTGGCGAGGCTCAAGCCCAGTCCCCAGCCCCGTTTCTTGGTGGTGAAGCCCGGCTTGAACACGTTGTGCAGGTCCTTCTTGCGGATGCCCTTGCCCGTGTCGCTCACCTCGATGACAGCCTTGGCGGGCGTCTCCTCCACATGCAGCGTGATTGTGCCCGACTCGCCGCCCATGGCGTCAACGGCATTCTTCGATAGGTTCTCGATGACCCACTCGAAGAGCGAGGCGTTGAGGCTGACGATGATGTCGTGGTCGGGGAAGTCCTTGACCATCTTCACGCGCTTGCTGGTGCGCCGGTCCATGTAGTCGATGACGTGGTCCATGACCTCGTTGAGGCTGGTGGGAACCGGTTCGGGCAGCGAGCCGATCTTGGAGAAGCGGTCAGCGATGAGCTGCAGGCGCTTTACGTCCTTGTCGAGCTCGGGTATGAGGTCGTCGCTGGGATATTGCTCCTTGAGTATCTCCACCCATGCCATGAGGCTGCTGATGGGCGTGCCGAGCTGGTGTGCGGTCTCCTTGGACAGTCCGACCCACACCTTGTTTTGCTCAGCCCGCTTGGAGGTGAGCAGGGCGATGATGGCCATCACCACAAAGAGTAGCACCACGCCAAGCTGCACGTAGGGATAGAGGGCCAGCCGCTTGAGCACCAGCGAGTCGTCGTAGCACACATCGATGTAGTCGTGGCCTTGCTCGTCGAGGTTGATGCGGATGTTGCGGTGGGCGGCCAGCAGCCTGTGGCCCTCCTGGCTTGCCAGCTTGAGGCTGTCGGCGTAGTTGTCAGCCTTGAGGCTGAGGTTGCGGAAGTCGGATACGTTGCCATGAGCGTCGAGCACGATGACGGGGATGGTGTTGTTCTCGTTGAGCACCGTCAGCACCAGTCCGAGGTCCGTGTTCTCGTCGGCCTTGTTGAGCGTTCGCATGGCCTCGGCCCACACCTCCATGCGCGACCGCTCCTGTTGTTCCAGGTCGCGTGTCAGGAAGTGGGACACGACGAGCGAGCCGGCGGCTATGAGGATGGCCGCGACGACCAGCATGATTTTCATCTGTCGTATTCTGTCTGTCCACTGCATGCTATCTAAACGAGCGCGCACGGCTGATTATTGCCTTTGCAGGCGTCTTTCGACGATTATTTTGAGGTGATGGTGTGTGGCTGGCGAAGGGCGGAGACGTGACGTGGAAACAATCAAAAAGGGCATTCCCCGGGTCACAACTGACCTCTGGGAGAATGCCCAAACGAGTAATGATAGGAAAAACCGTTACCGTCTGTTGTTGTCCGTCGGTTGACATGTTGCTGCCGCCTTGAAGGCCAGCCGTTGTCGACCGGATGTTGTCTTGTTAGCTGTTGAGATACTCGTCGACCTTCTTGGCGGCGTCGCGCCCGCTTGCCATGGCGCGCACCACGAGGCTCGCGCCGTTGGCGGCGTCGCCGGCGAGAAAGACATTGCCGGCAAACTGCGGTTGCTCGGGCCTGAGGAAGCCCATGGCCAACAGCACGATCTGCGCCTTGATGACCTCAGGCTTACCGGCCTCCACCATGATGGGGCGACCGCCTTCGGGATTGGGCTTCCAGTCGATGGGCTGCACGCGCACGCCCGTCAGCTTGCCGTCCTTGCCGAGAAACTCCAGGGAGTTGATGTTCCAGCGGCGTTCGCAACCCTCCTCGTGTGACGAGGTGGTCTTGAGTGTGCGCGGCCAGTTGGGCCAAGGATTCTTCGGGTCGTCGGGACCTACGGGAGGCTTGGGCATGATTTCAATTTGTGTGACGCTGCGCGCGCCCTGGCGATGGGCCGTTCCGATGCAGTCGGAACCCGTGTCGCCACCGCCGATGACCAGCACATCCTTGTCCTTGGCGTTGACCAGTTCGTCCTTCTTAAACTCCTGTCCGGCCAGCACGCGGTTTTGTTGCGACAGCATCTCCAGGGCGAAGTAGACGCCCTTGAGGTCGCGTCCCGGTATCTTGAGGTCGCGTGCCTGTGGCGTTCCGGTGCTGACCACGACGGCGTCGAACGCGGCCGACAGTTCGTCGAAGGTCTTCACCTTGTCCTTTGCCAGTGTGGGGTCGTTCTGGATGTCGCCCACCTGCTTCTTGTCGGACACGACATGCACGCCAAACGAGAACTCGATGCCTTCCTGCTGGAGCATGGCCAGGCGGCGGTCGATGACCTCCTTGTTGAGCTTGAAGTTGGGGATGCCGTAGCGGAGCAGGCCGCCGGCGTTCTCGCGGGCATCGTAGACCGTCACCTTGTAGCCCATGTGGTTGAGCCTGTTGGCTGCCACAAGACCTGCAGGGCCGGCTCCCACGACGGCCACCTTCTTGCCGTTGCGCTCCGGTGTGACAGGGCGGATGTAGTCTTCCTCCCAGGCATGCTCGGTGATGGCTGCCTCGTCCTCGCGGTTGGTGGTGGGCTGGTGCTCGATGAGGTTGAGCACGCAGGCCTTCTCGCAGAGGGCCGGGCAGATGCGCCCTGTGAACTCGGGGAAGTCGTTGGTGGCGTTGAGCAACTCGTAGGCCAACTTCCAGTCGCCTTTGTAGAGGGCGTCGTTCCACTCGGGTGGTTTGTTGCCCAAGGGGCAAGCGCTGTGGCAGAAGGGCACGCCGCAATCCATGCAGCGGCTCGCCTGCAGCTGGCGGTCGTGTGAGTTGAGCGTTTGCTCCACCTCTCCGTAGTCGTGTATTCTGTCGTGTATGGGCCGGTAACCAGCCTCTTTACGGTCTATAGTCAGAAAAGCTCTTGGATTTCCCATGATATATGATGATGCTTATTGCTGTGTTACACGTTGTTAATAATCTCTCTGCATGTCGGCGATCTTCTGCTGCAACTTGCGTACTTGCTCCTCTTGCAGCACTCGCTTGTACTCGATCGGGACCACTTGGATGAAGTCCTCGATGTATCGGTTCCAATCGTCGAGCATGGTGCGGGCCAGCTTGGAGCCCGTGTAGAGGTAGTGCTGGCGGATCAGCTCATGCAGTTCCTTGCGGTAGCTGCTCTCCTCCACCAGGTTGATCTCCACCATGTCCATGTTGCAGAAGTAGTCGAAGTTGTGGTTCTTGTCCCACACGTAGGCCACGCCGCCGCTCATGCCGGCTGCGAAGTTGCGGCCCGTCTCGCCGAGCACCACCACGCGTCCGCCGGTCATGTACTCGCAACAGTGGTCGCCCGCGCCCTCGATGACGGCTATGGCACCCGAGTTTCTGACACCAAATCGCTCACCCACCTTTCCGTTGACATAGAGCTCGCCGCTGGTGGCTCCATAGAGGCCGGTGTTGCCGGCGATGATGTTGTCTTCGGCTGCGAAGTTGGAGCGGATGGGCGGCAGGATGGACACGCGTCCGCCTGAGAGGCCCTTGGCGAAATAGTCGTTGGTGTCGCCCTCGAGCTTGAAGTCCACACCGTTGACGAGGAATGCGCCGAAACTCTGTCCGGCCGAGCCCTTGAACTTCACGTTGATCTGTGCGGCACGGGCTTGCGCCAGCCGCTTGGCCACGGTGTCGGCATCGTCGCCCGTGGCGTGCATCTCCTTTTCTATCTTCTCGGCGCGTTGCAACTCCATGTAACCCGACAGCATGGCACCTACGGCGCGGTTGGTGTTGCGGATGCTATAGTCGAGATCAATCTCGCCACCGGTCTCGATGGTGTTGGCGGCAGCCTTGATCATCTGCTCGTCGAGCACACCTTCGAGGTCGTGCTCCTGGCTCTTGGTGCAGTAGTATGATGTGTCGCCGTGCTCCTGGTGGAGCAGGTTGGAGAAGTCGAGCGCGTTCCACTTGCGAGTGACCGCTGTGGCCTCGTCCTTGTCTTTCGCCAAAGTCGATGCGGGCTTGGCGGCCAGCGGCTTGCGCACGATGAGCTCGGTGTGGCCGATGATGTCGTTGAGACGACGGTAACCCATCTGTGCCAGATACTCACGCACTTCCTCGGCGAGGAACGTGAAGAAGTTGACGACATGGTGGTAGTTGCCCATGAAGTGGGCGCGGAGCTTCGGGTCCTGCGTGGCCACGCCCATGGGGCAGGTGTTCTGCGAGCACTTGCGCATCATGACACAGCCTAAGGTGATGAGCGCTGCGGTGCCAAAGCCGAACTCCTCGGCTCCGAGCAACGCTGTCATGATGACGTCGCGTCCGGTCTTGAGCTGGCCGTCCACTTGCAGGCGGACGAGCGAGCGCAGTCCGTTCTTGACCAGGGTCTGTTGGGTTTCGGCCAATCCGATTTCAGGAGAGATGCCGGCAAAGCGCATGCTTGACGCCGGGCTGGCGCCCGTGCCACCCTCCGCGCCGGAGATGACGATGAGGTCGGCCTTGGCCTTCACCACGCCGGCGGCAATCGTTCCGACGCCGCTCTCGGCCACCAGCTTGACGGAGATGGCGGCGCGCGGGTTGACATTCTTCAGGTCGAAGATCAGTTGCTTCAGGTCCTCGATGGAGTAGATGTCGTGATGAGGCGGTGGCGAGATGAGCGAGATGCCCGGAATGGAGTGACGGGTCTTGGCGATGATCTCGTTGACCTTGAAGCCGGGGAGCTGTCCGCCCTCACCAGGCTTGGCACCCTGGGCCACCTTGATTTGTATCTCCTCGGCGTTGACCAGGTACTCGGTGGTGACGCCAAAGCGGCCTGAGGCCACCTGCTTGGTCTTGCTGGAGAGCGAGATGCCATCGACGGAGGAATGGAAACGCTCCTCGTCCTCGCCGCCCTCGCCGGTGTTGGAGCGCGCGCCGAGCTTGTTCATGGCCAGTGCAAGGGCCTCGTGGGCCTCCTTGCTCAAGGCGCCAAACGACATGGCTCCCGTCACGAAATGCTTGACGATGGACTCCACGGGCTCCACTTCGGCCAGGTCAATGGGACCGCCTGCGGCTCGCTTGAAGTCGAAGAAGTCGCGGATGAAGATGGGCTCGTCTTTCTCATCGGCCATGTGGGTGTATTTCTTGAACAGTTGGTAGTCGCCGCGGCGGGTGGCCAACTGCAATGTGGCGATGGTGTCGGGGTTCCAGGCGTGGCGTATGCCGTCGCGCCGCCAGTGGAACTGGCCGAGCGTGGGCAGGGGCTTCTCCACGTACGACTCGCTGTGGCTGGCCTTCTCCACGCGGAACGCCTCGTCGTGAAGGGCAATGGCGTCGTGGGCGATGGTCTTCAGGCCGACACCTCCGATGGAACTGTGGTCGGTGCCGAAATAGGTCTTCAGCAGCGACTCCGACAAGCCGATGGCCTCGAAAATCTTGGCGCCGCGGTAGCTGCGGATGGTTGAGATGCCCATCTTGGCCATGATCTTGAACAGGCCTTTCTTGACGGCCTTGATGTAATTGGCTTCGGCGGTGGGGTAGTCTTCCTGTATCTTGCGCTGCTTGACGAGGTCGTCGAGGATGGCGTAGGTCATGTAGGGGCAGAGGGCCGAGGCGCCATAGCCCAGGAGCAGGGCGGCGTGCATCACCTCCCGGATCTCGCCCGACTCGACAATCAGGGCTGTCTGCACGCGCTTGCCCACCGAGATGAGGTAGTGGTGGACGGCACTCACGGCCAGCAGGGATGGTATGGCGACATGGGTCTCATCGACATCGCGGTCGCTGAGGATGATGTAGTTGTAGCCTTCGTCGACGCTCTTCTCGGCATCATGGCACAAGCGGTCGAGAGCATCGCGCAAGCCCGCTTCGCCCTGCCGTGCCTCAAAGAGGATGGGCAACTTGATGGTGTTGAAGCCCTTGTAACGGATGTTGCAGAGGATGTCGAGCTGCGTGTTGGTGAGGATGGGGTGGGGCAGACGCACCATCTTGCAGTTTGACTCGTTGGGGTTGAGGATGCCCGTACCCACGCGGCCGATGTACTCGGTGAGACTCATCACGAGGTTTTCGCGGATGGAGTCGATGGCAGGGTTGGTTACCTGCGCAAACTGCTGGCGGAAATAGTTGAAGAAGATTTGCGGGCGGTCGCTCAGCACGGCGAGCGGCGTGTCATTGCCCATCGACGCTGTGGGCTCCTGGCCCTTGACAGCCATGGGCACGATGGTGTCCTCGATGTCTTCGCGGCCAAAGCCAAACTCCACACACTTGCTTTGGAGGTCGCTGACGGCGTTGCTCACCTTGCGTCCGCTGCGTATCTTCTCCAGCTGGATGCGGTTGGTGTTGAGCCATTGGCGGTAAGGATGCTCGGCCGCCAAGCGCTCGCGTATCTCGCCGTCGTAATAGATCTTTCCCTCTTGTGTGTCAATGAGCAGAATCTTACCAGGTTGGAGACGGCCCTTCTCGGCTATCTCCGTCGGGTCGAAGTCCATGACGCCGACTTCGGAGGCCACCACCATGGTGTCGTTCTTGGTGATGGTGTAGCGTGCCGGGCGCAGGCCATTGCGGTCGAGCATGCCGCCGGCGAAGCGTCCATCGGAGAAGAGCAGGGCTGCCGGGCCGTCCCACGGCTCCATCAGGATGGAGTGGTATTCGTAGAAGGCCTTCAGGTCTTCGGATATGGGGTTTTTGTCGTTGAAGCTCTCTGGGATCATGATCGACATGGCGTGGGGGAGCGACAGGCCGCTCATGACGAAGAACTCGAACACGTTGTCAAGACTGGCGGAGTCGCTCATGCCCGGTTGCACGATAGGTGTGATGTCGCGGATGTCGCCCAGGGCATCGCTCGACAGCACCGACTCGCGCGCCTTCATCCAGCCACGGTTGCCACGGATGGTGTTGATCTCGCCATTGTGGGCCACCATGCGGAAGGGTTGTGCCAGGCTCCATGTGGGGAAGGTATTGGTGGAGAAACGGCTATGGACAATGGCCAAGCCGCTCGTGAAGTAGTTGTTGGTCAGGTCGGGGTAGTACTGACGCAGTTGCAGGCTGGAGAGCATGCCTTTGTAGACAATGCTCTTGCTGGAGAGTGAGCAGATGTAGAAATCGCTGACGGGCAACTCTGGGTGTTGCGCACCCAACTGGGCCACACGGTTCTCAATCTTTTTGCGTACGATGTACAAGGTGCGCTCAAAAGTCGGGACCTTGTCGTCGGTCACGCCCGTGATGAACACCTGCTTGATGTCAGGCTCTGTGGTGAGAGCGGCTTCGCCGAGGCATCCCGGGTTGGTGGGCACCGTGCGCAGGTGAGTGAGGCTCAATCCTTCGCGCTCGATTTCTTCAATCATGATAGACAAGATCAGCTGCTGGCAGGCACTGTCCTTGGGAAGGAAGACAAGGCCCGTGCCGTACTTACCCTTCTCGGGAACAGGGATGCCCTGCAACAGGATGAACTCGTGTGGTATCTGCAACAAGATGCCCGCACCATCGCCCGTCTTGCCGTCGGCACCCTCGGCGCCACGATGGCGCAGGTTCTCCAGCACTTTCAGTGCGTTGTCGACGAGATCGTGGCTCTTGTTGCCGTGGATGTTCACGACCATGCCCACGCCACAAGCGTCGTGCTCGTAGGCGGCATTATACAATCCTTTCCCCATAATCTTAACAATTAATCAGTAAAACAATAACTTTTCCTATCAATATGCTTGCAAAGTTACGGTTTTTCTGCCGATATGCTAACCAACTATCTTTTCTTCTATATAAAAACAACAACAAAGTAAGAATTTGTAATTGCTATAAGGTTTCATATTGTAAGAAATGCCTTGTTTCTTAGGGCTGGAAAGTTATGATCTGTTACTTTGTAAACTAATATTAATAATTTGCTTCTTGGGTTAAAAAGAAAAACGGGCGCAAGGCCTGGGTAAATGTTCCCAAAGCTTGCGCCCGTTGCTTGGTGAGATATGCTGATTACTGCTTGAAGAGTTCCTTGATGCCGCCCAGACTTCCCAGGAGGTTAGTGGCCTCGTAGGGCAGGAAGACGGTCTTCGTCTTGTCGCCAGTGGCCAGCTCCTGCATCATCTTGATGTAGTTTTGGGCCAGCAGGTAGTTGGCGGGGTTGCTACTCTTGCCCACAGCCTCGGTGATGCGGTCGATGGCTTGCGCTTCGGCCTCGGCCTTGCGGATGCGTGCCTGCGCCTCACCCTCTGCCATGAGGATAGCCTGTTGCTTCTCTGCTTCGGCGCGGTTGATCTTGGCTTGCTTCTCACCCTCAGACTGCAGGATTTGTGCTTGCTTCGTACCCTCGGAGTTGAGGATTGTGGCACGCTTGTCGCGCTCGGCCTGCATCTGCTTTTCCATGGCCTGCAACACGCTTGTGGGTGGTATGATGTCTTGCAGCTCCACTCGGTTGACCTTGATGCCCCACTTGTTGGTGGCGTCGTCGAGCACGCCGCGCAGCTTGGTGTTGATGACATCGCGCGAGGTGAGCGTCTGGTCGAGTTCCATGTCACCGATGATGTTACGCAGGGTGGTCTGCGTCAGTTTCTCAATGGCGTTGGGCAGGTTGTTGATTTCGTAGACGGCCTTGAAGGGATCGACAATCTGGAAGTAGAGCAGCGCGTTGATTTCCATCTGGATGTTGTCCTTGGTGATGACGTTCTGCCGTGCGAAGTCGAAGACTTGCTCGCGGAGGTCGATACGGCTGGTGTAGAGATAGCGGCCGTTGGCCATGGTGACAATCTCCTTGGCTCGGTCGATGAAGGGGATGATGACATTGATGCCAGGGTTGAGGGTGGCATAGTAGCGTCCGAGACGCTCGACAATCTTTGTTTCCGACTGTGGTATGATGACCAGTGCCATCTTGGCGAAGATCAACACGCACACCACGAGTGCGATGAGTACGTAAGTCATGGTAGGTATGAGTTAAGGGTTTGTAAATGTTGGTTGGCTTATGAATGGTAGGCTTGTGGTTGTGTGCGGGGGGCTGCTGTGCCCATGTTGGCTATGGCCGGCTCTGCCGTTGCCTTTACCACGTCGATGATGATGCTCTCGCGCCCCGTGACTTTGACGAGGGCGCCGACAGGGATGTCCTGGTGTACGGTTGAAGCTTGCGCTTTCCAGTCGTCGCCATCGATGGCCACGCGGCCGAAGTGTCCGGCCACGATGGTCTCGCTGACGCGTCCCACGCGGCCGATGATGGCGTCGGCGTTGCTTACGGGCGCTGGCTTGTCATCGTGCAAATACTTGAGCGCGAAGGGGCGCACGAGGAAGATGCTGAGTGCTGAGAACACCACGAAGGCGAACACTTGCCAGCCCAGTCCTCCTGCCAATGTGGTGACGGCTGCGGCCACCGCTCCTACAGAGAAGCAGATGATGAAGAAACCTCCGGAGACAAGCTCCATGATGAGGCAAACGACGGCGATGACCGTCCATAGTTGCCAAAGGTTGGATGAGATGTAGTCTAACATGATAAAAGAGGTTTATGATGAATGGATGATTTGTTTGGTTCCGGTGTGCAGTGCGGATGTGGAAGCTTCAGATGGACAGCACGAAGTCGTCCCACTCTTTGGTCGATCCTTTGCGTTGGAATACCTTGTGAAACAGGCGGCTGCGTGTGCTGGCCACGCTCTCCTTGCTGTGTGCGGTCAGTGTGGCGATGTCCTTTGGTGCGAAGCGTGCCTTGATGAGCAGGCATACGGCATACTCCTGTGAGGTCATGCGGTAGAGGCTGAACAGTTGCGAGGTGAACCCTGTGTACACGGAGTTGATGACCTTGTCAAGTTGCGACTGCTCCTCGTTGCCCATGCTCTCTCCCCTGTCGAGCAGGTCTTGCAACCGGATGTAGACAGGTGAGGAGAAGATGATGTGGTCTGCTCGGGTACGCTTCTCCTTTTCGATGGCCGCCACCTTATTATTATAGTCAAGCCGTGCCTCCTTTTCCTCAAGTTCGAGTCGCAGCATGTCGTTCTCGTCATCGAGCTTGCGGATGAGCTCCTGCAGCTCGGCCACACGTTTGTGCCCCGCCTCCAGGCTCTGCTGGTTGGTGGCTTGCTGGTCGGCTTGCATTTGCCGTGCCTTGTCGAGCCGTTCCTTCAGGATTTGCATCTTGCGTCGGCTGTTTTGCACAGCCACCACCAAGAGGGTGGCGTAGGTCACCAGGAAGATGCCCATGAGAAACCACTCGCGGGTGGTGAAGGGTGCGAAGAGCAGGATGTTGTGACAGGTCATGGCTGATTGCTGTTTGGGTTTTACATCGGCAAAGATAGCGCAATCAAGCCAATGAAACAAGAAAAATGGTTTGCAATCGTGTGCAAATCGCCATTTCGGTTCGCAAGTGTTCGCTAATGGCAGAAGTTTGCGGGAATTCACATCCGTCAAAGCCGATTTCAATAGAACCCAGCTGTAATTATTGAGAAAGCGTTACCTTTGCATCCGTTATGGAAAGACATAAGATAGAAGGCCATTCGGCAGTGCTGTTGGCCAATGTGATTTTCGGTCTCGGCGTTCCCGTGACCAAGTTGCTGCTCACCGACTGGTTGTCGCCCATGGCCTATATGGCCACCCGTTGCATGGGCGCGGCCGCCATCTTCTGGATCATCTCGTTCTTCATGCCGCGCGAGCGGGTGCCCTGGCGTGACCTGCTGGTCATCATGGGCGGTGGTCTGCTGGGCTTTGTGGTGTCGCAGACGCTCACGGCGTGGTCGCTTCAGTTCACGACCCCTGTCTATTTCAGCGTCATCGCCACGCTGACCCCTGTGGCGACCATGGTGTGCGCTGCGCTGTTCATCGGTGAGCGCATCACGGTGCGTGGAGCCTTGGGCGTGGTGGTCGGCGTGGCCGGTGCGTTGCTCATGGCGCTCGTGGGCTGGCAGGGCGGAGCCGGCACGAACGACTTGCTTGGCATCGGGCTGGCGGTGCTGTCGTTGCTCACGTGGGCCGTCTACCTCATCATCACGCGGCGTGTGTCGGTCAAGTACACTGCTGTGACCCAGATGAAGTGGGTGTTCCTGGTCTCCACCATCGCGGTGCTGCCCTTCTCTTGGGGCGACCTGCAGGCGGCGCGGCTCTACTCGGCCCCGTGGGCATGGAGCGGCGCGTTGGAGATGGCGTTCATCGTGGTGTTTGCCACGGTGGCCGGTTACTTTGCCATTCCGTTCGCCTTGCGCTATCTGAAGACCACCACCGTGTCGGTCTACACCAACCTGCAGCCCATCGTGGCTTCGTTTGTGGCCATCCTCATCGGCCAGGACGCGCTGACCTGGGAGAAGCCCATGGCTCTGGTGCTGGTGCTGGCGAGCGCCTGGATTGTAACCAACAGCCAGCGCAAGCGTTGACGCCGTGTCCCACAAAGAACGGCTGCCAACAATAAGGGGAGGCTTTGCCATGTTGTGCAAAGCCTCCCCTTGTCTATTGGGCCAATCCGGAAGGATTATTTCTTGTAGCAGCGTGTCTCAGTGCCGTCGTAGCTCACGGCGTTGATGTAGGCCACGTTGTTGGCCAGTGTGGCGCGAGTGTAGCTGGGGCGATAGTTGCCGGTGCTGCCCTGGTAGCCATATCCATAGCTGTAGATCTCGACCAGGTTGCCTTCGGCGTCATAGGCCTTGAATCCGATGGCGTTGGGCCATGAGGCGTGCTGGATGGTGATCTTGCCGCCCGAGACAGCGCATCCTGTTCCCACGGCGATGCCCTCGGGCACGGTGGCCTTGTTGCGGAAGGCGTCGGTGTTGTAGATGTTGATGAGATACAGTCCGGCAGGAGCCTTCACGTAGTGTTTGCTGTCGATATAAGCCTGGAGCTCATCCACCATGTCTTGGGTGATGAGCAAGCGTCGGTTGGCGTAGTCGCCGATGACGGAGTTGTGAGGCATCATCATGCCGCAGAGGTGGAAGTAGTCGGTGAAGTCAATCTGCGTCATGTCGCAAACCTGCTTCACGAAGTTGAGCTGTTGCTCACCGTCGGCCGTGTAGTCAGCGTTTTGTCCGATGCCGTTGTTCTTCTGCGGGAGGGTCATGGTGCGCATCTTCTCGAACACCTTCGGGTAGGCCAGCGAGTCGACACCGGCAGCGTAGGTGTAGCAGTGGATGCCCCAGAAGGCAATCATCGATGTCCATACGTCGTAAGCCTGGTGGAACGTGCTGTTCGGCTTGATGAGGTTGGGCTTGATGATGTAGTTGACGAAGTTGTAGTCCTTGTCACCGTTGCCCTCGTTCTCCATGCGGTGGAATCCGCTGGGCTCCACTCGGTCTTGCGCGAAGGCAGCCAGCAGGTTGTTGGTCACCTCGGTGAGTCCGATCCAGAGCACGCCGTCGGTCTGGTTGTTGTGTCCCAGCTCATGTCCGGCTCCCCAGTAGTCGAAGTAGGACGGGTTGGATGATGTGGGCTGGTCGACAGCGTTGAGAGGCACGCACATGCCATCGTTGTTGGCATGATAGAGGCCGCCCGACTTGGCTACGCAGATGACGGTCTGGTGGTTGCCGTAGATGCGGTTGTACTTGTAGAGGCCCATCATGACGTGCTCCGACGATACGATGCTGTCGTAGGTGTTGATGAGCCACAGGACATCCTTGCAGTTCTTCTTGAAGGCGTCGACCGGGAAGTTGACTTGGCACTTGCTGCCGAGGATATCCATGCAGTCACCCTTGGCGTTGGCCAGGAGCTCCGTCCAGTCGTCGTTGGTCATGCCCTTGTTGAGGTCGAAGTATCCGTTCTCTGTGCACATGGCGAAGTGGATCTTCACCTTGGGTGCCTTGGCATAGTCGTTGGTGTAATAATTCACGTAGATGTTACCCTTGTTGCTGGCTGTGATGATGTTCACACCGTTGGACAGGGTATAGTTGCTCTCGGCGAAGACGGTCGGTCCGAAGTTTCGGATCTTCATGCCAACCGAGTAATCGCCGATGCCCTCGACGATGACGGCGATGCGCTCACCGTTTTCCACGAAGATGCCGGTCGGGTTCTCGTGGTTGCAGTACGTGTGGGATGTCTTGAGCTCTTGCTGCAGGTTGGTGTAAGGCTTGTAAGCCTTGAACTCTCCCACGCGATACTTGGTGGAGTAGTTGCCGTCGAGGAGCGAGTAGACCAGTCTCTTGACGAACGGGTCCTTGATTTTCACGGCTTCAGCCTTGGTGATGCCGGGTTGCAAGGTGGTGCAGAGGTCGTCTGCGAAATACTGGTGTAGGAACTTGGAAGTCGTGGAGTCACGCTCATAGAATGACATCTCGGCACAGCTGGCGAAGCCGCTGTATCCATCGTGGATGGTGTAGCGCACGGCGCATACATTCTCGATGCCCTCCTCGCCAAACTTGATTTGCGTGTCGGTGCTGCTCTGTCCGAAATCGATGCTTCTCAGGGTGACCCATGAGCTGTCGGCCAGCTGGTACTCCACGTCCACATTGCCCCAGTTGCCGTTCCAGTTGCCGTCTTGGCGCGGCGTGTAGACAGCGTAGTTCAGGTGGTTGGGAGTGCGCAGGTAGTAGGTGAGCACCACGGGGAACGTGGTGGACGTGCCACCCCATGGCGAGTGGTAGTAGGTGCTGGTTGAGCCGTCGTATGTGTTTTCGATGCCGTATCCGCTCATGGCCTGGTTTGACAGGGCACCCTTGATGGTGACCTTCTTGTCGTTGCTTTTCGACGTGGCGCCTTCCATCGTGTTGGGCAGCTGGTCTACGACAAGCGTCTTGGTGTAGTTGCCGTCGGCGCTGGTCAGCGTCACGGTGGCGTAGCGGCTCACACCGCTCACGTTGAACTCGGAGAACATGGCCAGGTTGCCGTTGGTATCCTTTTGCAGCTTCACCCATGACTCAGGCGTGCTGGGGGTGTAGTCGCAAGTGGCGTTGATGGGCACCACGGCGAAGTCGCTGTTGTAGCCCAAGGTGATGGTGTCGCCCGGTATGATGATCTTGGGCGCCGTCGTGGTGTTGTCCAGTCGGGTCTGCGCAGAGGCTGTCAGAGAGAGCAGGGCGGCCGCTGCGGTAGCAAATATCTTATGTTTGTTCATGATGGTTTCAGTTTATCGGATGATGACTTTCTTGCCGTTGGCGATATAGATGCCGTGTGTGGGCTTGTCCACGCGCTGTCCGTTGAGGTTGTAGTAGACCTCGGTGCTCTTGCCGTTGTTGTCGAGGGTGGCGTCCTTGATGCCTGTGGGCGTGGTCACGACAAACGGTGTGGTGGTCAGCGTGATGTCGGGGTAATAGTTGGATGTGGCGCTGATGGTCACCGTCTTCCCGATGGTCGAATCCCAGAAGGTGATGCGGCGCAAGTGGTTGTAGTAGTCGCTTGATGCGGCGTCACTGCCTTGCTTGAGCGTGTTGCCCTCGCTGTCGGTGATGGTCAGCAGGGGGTTGGAGGCGCCACCCCATCCGTTGGTGGCCATGGGCTGCAGCTTGGCCGAGCTCCAGTTGTTCTCCACGTTGGCGTAGACGTATCCCTCTTCGACCAGTGGATAAGGGTTCTGCGGTGCGAGCAGTGCCGTGGTGAGCACCTTGTTGTTGCTCACGGTGGGGAAGGAATTGAAGTACAGGTTGTTGTCGCGCAGGTCCAGGTAGGTCAGCGTCTTCTTGCACGCCTCGTCCCAGAGCACGGTCGTCATTTGGCTGCCGGGTGCGATGAGTGTCTCCAACTGGCCGCACGACGTGATGTCGAGCTTGCTGATGGCGTTGCCACCCGCCCAGAGTTCTTGCAGCTGGCTGTTGCCTGTTACGTCAAGGGTAGTCGTCCCGTTGTCGGCGAGTGATGCAATCTTCAGCGAGGGACACTTGTTGAGCTTGAGCGACTTGATTGCGTTGCGCTGTACAAAGAGGTTCTCGAGCGAAGTCATCTGCGTTGTGCCCAATCCTTTCAGCTGGTTGTCGGCCAGGAAGAGCTGCTTCACGCGTGCGAACTGCGATACGGCGAACATCGTCAGCTGGTTGCTTGCGCCATTGACGCTCTCCGGCCCATAGACCTTCAGCATGGTCAGGTTGTTGCCCTGCAGGTCCACCTCGTTTAGGTTCTTGAAGTTGCTCAAGTTGAGCGTGGACAACTCGTTGTTGCCGCAATACAGCTTCTTGAGTGAGTTGGCGATGCCCGTCAAGTCCATGGCTTCGATTTTGTTGTCAGCCACATAGAGCGAGGAGACGGCCGCGTCGGTGTCTAAGGTGAACTTTTGTGAGGCCAAGGTCAGCGTTTGCAGTGTGCCATCACTGACGAAGCTCTCCTGCGACCCGTCCGCCCAGGTGACCGTGACCGCCACTCCTGGGTTCATGGCGATGGCAAAGGTCTCGCCCACCGCCTTGCTGGTTGTGAAACTCATCGTCGCTGCCCGTGAAACCGTGGCAGAGCAGAGAAGCAATCCAATCAGTAGATGCTTGTAAATTTTTCTCATAAGCTTGTTTATGTTAGATAGTAGTTACTCGGAGCAAAAGTAAGAAAAAGATTAGATGGTGGCAAAAGTTTTTCCGAATAAATATCTTAAAAGAACAAAAAACTTCTCCTCGGTTGTTTTTTTGTCAAGAAACCTTTGTCTTTTTCATTTTTAATAGGTATCTTTGCCCACAGATATTTTTAGATGTTAGTCAAAACAATAAGATTTTTTTAATTTTTCGATGAACGTAATTACAAAGACCGTTCAATTGCCAGATGGAAGGACCATCTCGATTGAGACCGGAAAGGTTGCCAAGCAAGCCGACGGATCGGTTGTTCTCCGCATGAACAACACCGTGCTGCTCGCCACCGTCACGGCAGCCAAAGAAGCAGTTCCCGGCACCGATTTCATGCCGGTGACAGTAGACTACAGGGAAAAGTATTATGCCACAGGCCGTTTCCCTGGCGGCTTTACCAAGCGTGAGAGTAAAGCCAGCGACGAGGAAATCCTTGTTTCCCGTCTTGTAGACCGCGCCCTGCGCCCCTTGTTCCCCTCTGATTTCCACTGTGAGGTCTTCGTGCAGATCTGGTTGCTCTCGAGCGACGGCAAGGATCAGCCCGATGCGCTCGCTGGCTTTGCGGCTTCCGCTGCCATGGCCTGCTCCACCATACCTTTTGAGCACACCATCTCCGAGTGTCGTGTGGCACGCATCAACGGCGAGTATGTCATTGACCCGACGTTCGAGCAGATGAAGGATGCCGACCTGGACATCATGGTCGGTTGCACCAAGGACAACCTGATGATGGTTGAGGGTGAGATGAGTGAGGTGTCAGAGCAAGACCTGATCGGCGCCCTGAAGGCAGCCCAGGAGGCTATCAAGCCGATGTGCGACCTGCAGGACGAGCTGGCCAAGGAGCTGGGCACCGATGTCAAGCGCGAGTACAACGACGAGATCAACGATGAGGACCTGCGCAAGCAGATCCACGCTGAGCTCTACCAGCCCGCCTACGACATCATCCACCAGACGCTGCCGAAGCAGGAGCGCAACGACGCTTTCGACAAGACCATCGCCGACTTCCTTGAGAAGTATGACGCCGCCCACACCGACCTCTCCGAGGAAGAGCTCGAGGAGAAGCACGCCGAGGCCGGCCGCTACTGGGGCGACACGATGCGCGACGCCATGCGCCGCTGCATCCTCGACGAGGGCTTGCGCATGGACGGTCGTAAGACCGACGAGGTGCGCCCCATCTGGTGCGAGGTGTCTCCGCTGCCCATGCCTCACGGATCAGCCATCTTCCAGCGTGGTGAGACCATGTCTCTCGCCACGGTGACGCTGGGCACCAAGCTCGACGAGAAGCTTGTCGACGGTGCCGTGACGCGCGCCTACCAGCGCTTCCTGCTCCACTACAACTTCCCTCCCTTCTCTACGGGTGAGGCCAAGAGCCAGCGTGGCCCGGGCCGCCGTGAGATCGGCCACGGCCATCTCGCATGGCGTGCGCTGAAGGGACAGATTCCTGAGAACTATCCCTACACGGTGCGTGTGGTGAGCGACATCCTCGAGTCTAACGGCTCATCTTCGATGGCCAGCGTCTGTGGCGGCACACTCGCCCTGATGGACGCCGGTGTGCCCATCAAGAATCCTGTGGCCGGCATCGCCATGGGTCTCATCCACAACCCCGGTGAGGACAAGTTTGCCATCCTCTCTGATATCCTTGGTGACGAGGACCACCTCGGCGACATGGACTTCAAGACCACGGGCACGAAGAACGGCCTCACCGCCACACAGATGGATATCAAGTGCGACGGCTTGTCGTTTGAGGTCATTGAGCGTGCGCTGATGCAGGCCAAGGCTGGCCGCGAGCACATCATGAACGAGATGATGAAGACCATCTCTGAGCCTCGCGCTGAGCTGAAGCCTCAGGTTCCCCGCATTGAGGCCTTCGACATCCCCAAGGAGTTCATCGGAGCCGTGATTGGCCCGGGCGGAAAGATCATCCAGCAGATGCAGGAAGACACTGGCTCGACCATCACCATCGATGAGGCCGACGGCGTAGGCCATGTGCAGGTGAGCGCACCCAACAAGGAGTCGATCGACGCTGCCATCCAGAAGATCCGCGCCATCGTGGCCATTCCCGAGGTGGGTGAGGTCTACGACGGCATCGTCAAGAGCATCATGCCTTACGGTTGCTTTGTGGAGATCATGCCTGGCAAGGAAGGTCTGCTGCACATCTCTGAGATAGCCTGGAAGCGCCTCGAGACCGTTGAGGAGGCTGGCATCAAGGAGGGTGACCACATCCAGGTGAAGCTCCTCGAGATCGATCCGAAGACGGGTAAGTACAAGCTCTCTCACCGCGTGCTCGTGGAGAAGCCCGAGGGCTATGTAGAGCGTGAGCGCCGTCCCCGTGGCGACCGCCGTCCCCGTCGCGATGACCGTGGCGGACGTGAGCGTCAGCCTCGCCACAACAACCACCAGGAGAACAACGAGACTGCTGAGTAAGCGCTCGTCTGGCGACGGGAGCCCCACCGGGGAGCCCATCGCATAAAGTCATCAAGCCTGGCCGCGCGTCTTGTGCGGCCAGGCTTTTGTTTTGGCATGTGTCCGCCCATCTTCGCGCCAAGCCATCGATGATGGATGGGAAAACCTGAAACTCAGAAGAAAGCGGACAATGTATATAAAAAAACAGCGATGATTTTCGACGAAGAAATATTTTGGCCGAAA
>DJOV01000117.1 GCA_002437285.1 Prevotella sp. UBA6429
CGGCTCATTTCGGATGGTTACGAAGATGGCTCTTCCTTGTTCTTGGCATTGCGGATTGCTTGTGCTCTTGCCAAAGACTCTTGCCAATTCTATTGTTCACCGCCAATACAGGGGTGGTGACATCCAGTTGCTGTCGGGCATTGTTCTGGCAAGACTGCGACGCTTCGTAGCGGACGCGATGTGGTGGCATGTGCAGGGAGCGTTGCCAAAGGTGCGCTGGGAGGTGCTTGCGTCTTCAGCGGCCAACAGACCGGACGCAGTGTTGATGAGTGGACTTGTGCGGAGGACATGCTGGATATGACAAAGATCTTGTATGGTGTTGTCGTACAGATGAAAAACATGTAGAAGCCGTGTGATTGCGAAGAATTTGCGATGCCCGTGAGAAAATTCTGCCTAAAAACTTTGCGGAATGGGGAAAAGTTTGTACCTTTGCACCCGCAATTCAGCGCACGGGCGTTTAGCTCAGTTGGTTTAGAGCATCTGCCTTACAAGCAGAGGGTCGGCGGTTCGAATCCGTCAACGCCCACCAGGGGTGTATCCTGTGGTCCTTCGGGGCTGCAGGATTTTTTGTTTTTGGTCACTTGGTCCTTTTTCCCCATTCTGCAAGTGGCGTTACTTTCATGTTGAACGGTTCCCTAAGGTCACGTTGTACGACAGGCGAATGGCGCCATATTGCTTGTCCAACTTGCCCAATCGCTTGTTCACGACATCACGCTTCTTGGTTCCACCTTTGGTCAGGAATTCAGAATATGGATAGATGGCACGTGCGATAATCTGCATGAGCGCTGTTTGTGCCGACAGTGTCGATACCAACACAAGCAGCAGTATTGTAATGCATTTTCTTAACATAAGGATTTTAATGTTTGATTATTTTACGGTATGTGCCATTGGCCATCTTGACTATGCTAATGCCACGAGTTTCATTTACAATACGCTGGCCGGCTATATTGTAGGCGGATTTGCATGTGGAAACCGCATTTCTCATGCCGCCGGCCGAAACCTGTTCGATGCTTGTGGTCAAATCTTCGGTCACGTCTTGATAATCGGCTGCCAGGCCGTCGAGGTCGAAGGTTATAGTCTTTACCTGTTCGGAAGTGAGGGCATGGTTGTCGAAGAAGATTGGCGTGAACCCAGAAGAGGAAACGCTCGTGTCGAAGCTTGTAGCTGACATTGAGGCAAATATTGCCAACGAAGCGTACGTCATGGAACAGTTGGCTGCCGATGTAGCCATGAGTCGCAGTAAGCTCTACGACAAGATGCGCGCGATGCTCGGCATTTCGCCCGCCGACTTCATACGCAACGTCCGCCTGAAACGCGCGGCTCAGATTCTTGCCCGCAACCCGTCGGTCGCCATCAGCGAGGTGGCCAGGAGCGTAGGGCTTGTCACCAGCCGCAACTTCTCCGCGCAGTTTAAGAAGATGTTTGGCGTTCTTCCTTCGGAATATAGAACGGAGAAATAATTGCCGATCAGCAGGAAGGGCTCGCCCCATTCCTGCCTGATGAGCGTGGGGCTGTTGTTGGGTCTAAGCCTGTCGCCGACCTGTGTGCTTGCCCCTTCTTGGGAAATGGCAGGCGATAATCTATGGAATTTTGGAACGCCATGCGAGTGGTTTTACGAAGAAATGATGTAAATTTGTACTTGCTTGTTTAAATTTCACGTAAACGATATAATTCACAACCATGAAAAGACAATTATTGGTTTTAGTAGCCCTGCTTATGGCCGCGTCAACCGCAAGCGCTCAGCAGAAGGCCCGCACTTTCTCGCTCACACCCAAGGTGGGTGTAACGGTAAGCGGCTTCACCGGCCGAATGCCTGTTTATGTAGCTTATGCCGTAATGCCACAAATAACAGAAAACGAAGGTTCCTTCTATATACCCGATTCTGATCCGGGAACGTGGGGACTCATTTCGTATGACAACAAAAAACGCAAGGTGGGGTTTACCGCAGGTGTTGAGGCGCAATACCAGTTTACCCGCTTGTTCGGTCTTTCCGTAGGTGTTTTCTACACCCAGCAAGGAGCAAAGTATGGCACCAAGGGCAAGTATGGAACGCCCAAAGGTGAGCAGTTTGACTTTAAAGACGATCTGAAGGTCAATCTCAACAGCATAGCCATCCCCATCCTCGCCAATGTGTATGTATGGAAAGGACTTGCTCTGAAAGCCGGTCTACAGCCTGAGTTCGCCGTAAGCAGGAGTACAAGTGGTGATTTTGCAATCAGCTATAAGGGTAAGCCTGCCACAACCAGTAGCGAAGCCTACCTCAAAACGTTTGCCCTGTCTGTTCCGGTTGGCATAAGCTACGAATACAAGAACCTTGTGGCTGATCTGAGATACAATTTCGGAGTGACCGACTTGCGCCAGGATGGCGATAGCTGGAACAGGTCTTACGGACCCGCCGTTCACAATCGCTCATTGACGTTTACCGTTGGCTATAAGTTGGGACTCTAAAAAAAGGCTCTTCCTGAATTTGGAGTGATGGGACCTTTGTGTTGGGGTGGAATGTAAACCGATATAAACCCCAGGGGAGCGGGAAGCCTTGACGGGCTCATGCCGACGTTTGCGGCATGGCACACGTTGACTTCATGTCGCCATGCGATGAATGGCCCAATCTCCCTATGTCTTCATGACGTTAGCGATGCCAAGTGCATGTAAAAGCGAGAAAAAACAGCGTGTGTCTTGCCATTTTTTCGGTGTCCCGACAGTTAAAAGTGGTGGAGATACTGCAACGCGAAGGCGACGTGCAGGCACGCACCATGCGGTTTGCCGAGGCTGCAGCGCGATACAATGTGCAGGGTTCCGAAGAAATGTTCTGCAAGAGCATGGAGGTCTACCAGCAGTTTGTCATACGCACCATCGGCACGCTTGAGAACGTGGTGCGCATACAGAGCGTCTTTGTGATGGACACCATCAAGCTCACCTACGGCATCAAGATCTGAACGATTGCGCCATGCCTCTCCACGTCCGGAGTTTTTAGTTGCGCTTCATCATCTCGACACGCTTCTTCACATACTCCTCAAACTCGCTGCGCGTCACGGTCTTCTCTCCTGTGGGACGGGTGATGGACGCGCTTGCCGAGTCGGCGATTTCCACGGCGGTGAAGAGCTGTTGCCCGTTGTCAAACTGTAGGATGAGACCGTTGAGCCCGCAGGCTATTGGCTCATCCTTTACAGGTATCTGTGGCGTGTACCACACGGTGGTCTTGCCGTCCGGCGAAATGGCTTTCTGGCACTCGAAGCCTAAAATATCCTTCTTCTCTCCGCTCGTGGTGGCGAAGGGCACAGCGTTGAGGCTGTCGCTGACGATGAAGTTCTTGCCGAACACTTGTGTCTTGTCAAGCGCGATGCCCTCGGCGTGGTTCTTGTAGGTGTAGTTTTGCGCCTGAGCTTGCGCGGCCGCGCTGACGTCTATCGTCTTGCCCATGAATGTGATTTCCTGTTTTTCCTTGCTGGGCACCATGCGATATTCGCTCTCGTCGCCCTTGACCACCAAGCGGAAAGTCATCACCACGTCCTTGTAGGCCGCAGCGAGGCTGCTGCGCATGGCCTCGGGCAACCCCGCTTCGGCGAAGAGTTGTGGGGAGGCCGTGTTGTAGGTGGCTTGGTAAGTCACGGTCAGTTCCTGGGCGTTGAGTGTGAGCGCCTGCAATGTCATGCACAATGCTACGATTGCTTTTTTCATACTTCCTTGTTTTTATCTTTGGTTCTTAATATTTGAGTGTGATGCCTGCCATGATGTGCCCGGGCATGTATCCTGTGAGGCTGTTTATGGAATAGTAGGCTGTGGTGCTGCCCGTCATCTGCCTGCGCTCGCTGAGGTGCATGAGGTCGGCCCCTTGCAGTTTCAGCAGGATGCTTTTGGTCAGTTCGTAGCGGCATTCGATGCCATAGTACATGTTTCGGGTGCTTGTGCCGCTGGAATAGTAGGTGGCCAGCCGTGCATCGGCGCTCGCATAGAACTTCTTGTTGTGCCATGTGAGTTGTCCCGAGAGGTTGTTGGTCGTGAGACGGAAGGGCGTGGGTGTCCCCGTGTGTGAGCGGCGCGACAGGTCCCACCGCAACTTGCCGTTGAAGCCCCGCTTGTAATAGCTCGTCATCTGGAGCGACAACAGGAGTCCGTGCGAGGCGGTGCGGTAACAGGCGTCGTCGTAGAAGAAAGGCGCGCGAGCCAGGTCGCACTGTACTTGGCTGCGGATGTTCACGGGTATGCCGATCAGCTTGTATTCGGCTGACGACATGACGGAGAACCGGTTCTCGTGGTCGCCGACCTTTTTCTCGATGATGTTGACGTAGCCCTCTTGCCGATAGTTGTAGGCTATGGGGCTTTTCCTGCTCTCATAGGAGGCCATGCTGATGAAGTTTAGTCCCATGTGCAGCAGTGACAGCAGGTGGGACAGTGATGCCTTGTGCGTGGTGGAGAACAACTCGTCCACACTGCTGCTCTCCACCTGGCGGTATGTCTTCAGCCATCGCCCGTCCGTGAGGTCGGCTATGTCTCGCTTGTCCTTTTTCCATTCGTAGTTCATCGTCAGGTGATGATAGGGCGAGAACTGGTACTTGGCTTGTATGGCAGGTGAGAAAAAGTGGACGCTGGTCTTTGGGAAGTTTCGCTTGAGGTGGGTGTCCGCATGGAGCATGACATAGCGTGCGCGGAGCGAGAAGTTCAGCTTGCCTTGGTCTTTGCCGGCCGCCACCTCACCATGATAGGTGGCATAGTCGATGCGCGCGTCATTGTCATATCCGGTCGCTGGTCGCTCTTGGCTGATGCTGGTCGTGAGGTGCTGCTTGTCCTTCTCTCCCTTTAGGGCTATCCGCAGGTAATAGGTGTTGGAAAGGCGATGCAGGTAGTAGAGATGCGCGGTGCTGATGGTGCTGTTGTTTCGGTAGTTGTAGCCGTGTGTGTCCTCCAAGTCCAGGGAGGGGGTGTAGTAGACCCCGCCCGACTCAAATGTGGATGTCTCCTTTTGGCGCAAGGCGTAGACGTTCAGGTTGAGGCTGAGCACGTGCTTGCCGAGCCGCTTGGCAAGGAGCAGGTCGCTCGTGATGTGCCACGTGCTGGGCTTCGACGAGGCCGTGAGGATGTCGCCGTCCATGAGATGGCTCGTCTCGTCGGCTTTCTGTGCGGCGAGCATGATGTTTCCTGAGTAGACCAGGCAGAAGGTTTTCAGGGGTGTGTAGGTCAGCTTGAGGTTGGCCAAGCTGCTGTTCTGCCTGCTGCTTTCCCTGGTGTCCTCCACATAGCTGAGCCCCGAGAGATACCGGTATTGATTTTCCTTATGGGTGCGGTATCGGTCGAGCCCGTAGATGCCGCCAATAGTCAACTTGACCTTTTGGGATGGCACGTATGTGCTGTTAATAGAAACCATCCCGTTGGTGCGGCGTTCCAAGTCCCTGCGGTTGTTGGTGAAGGCAGAGAACACTTTCAGCTTGTCGGTGAGTAGGTCCATCGGGTTGTCACCGCTCAAGAGATTGGCCATGCCCCCGCTGAACTGCATGATGTCCTGGAACGAGAGCAGGCGGTTGCCGGTGTTGTTGGCTGCCACGATGCCAGACGCCATCCATTTCTTGCCAATGTGCGACGCTGAGTTGCGCACGTTATACTTGTTCATGATGCCCCCGCTGCCTTCTATTTCTCCCCGGATGCGGTTCTTGGCCTTGTCGTCGACACCCACGTTGAGCACGGTCTCATTGGTCGAGCGGAACCCATCGTAGATGTCATATTCCGAGTAGTTGTCGATCACTTGCACCTTCTTGATGCCGTCGGCCGAGAGGTTGTCGAGAGGGATGGAGGTATTGCCTTGAAACAAGTCGTTGTCTTCCAATAGGATGCGACTCACCTTTTTCCCCTTGGCTGTGACGGTCTTGGTCTCTTCGTCCACGTGGATGTTTGGCAATCGGCCGAGCACATCTTTCAAGGTGCGCTCGTTGCCAGCCGTGAAGCGGTTGGCGATGTAGGTCGTCGTATCGCCGTTGACCGTCACGCCGTTCGACACGACCGTCACCTCCTTGAGCTCCGTAGCCTCGCTGATGTGGAGGTCCACCCCGACCTGAGCATTGCCCCACATCATGATCTTCTTCCTGGCCGACCTGCGGCTCAAGTAGGAAGCGCGCACATGGTAGCTGCCCTTGTGAACCGCCTTGAAGCAAAAGCCGCCCTTGTCGTCAGTGAGTGTGCTTTGCACCACGCTGTCACCCCGTTCCGGCAGCAGGTAGACCGAAGCCCCGCTAAGCCCTTCCTGGCCTTCGCCGAAGACCGTTCCGCTCACCGTCCCTTGCCCGTGGGCAAGCGAACAGAGGCAGATGGAGAGCAGGAGAGTGAGGGTGTATCGCATGTTGTGAGTTTTTTAATGTGGACAGATGGCTATTTGGATAACCAATGTATGATGGTTTTTATTGTGACTTTGTTTTTTGACGCCAAAGTTCCTCTGTCGTAGAGGATGCATGCGTAATGAAACAAAATGAGAATGGTGACATATAATATGAGTAGGGAGATGATAATCTGATACGTTACTCCGTACTTGGCTACTATGGGAATGGAAGCGATGGGGCTTGACATGGGGAAATAGGAAAGCCACGTCAGCCATTGTGACTCTCCCCCAAAGTCTTTTACGACATATACGAATGTGAGAAGCAACGGAATGGTGACTATCAATGAGAATTGTTGGGTGTTGGTGTTCTCGTTGGATATGGCCCCAAGGATAGAAAACAAGATGCAATACAACAGGAATCCCCCTATTAGATATAAGGCGTAGACAATGGCAAACTCCACAAGTTGTTGTGTGGGGATTAGCGTGAACATTTGCATTAAAGACTCTATCGCTCGCTGATCCAAGTTGATTGCTGGAATCTTGACAGCAAGGAAAATGGCACCGATGGCTACCAAGCACCACACCGTCAGCTGTAGGAAGGCTGCAAGAAGACAGGAGACAAGCTTTCCGCCCATGATGATTCCAGGAGGCATGGCAGAGAGAAGAATCTCGCTTATTTTGTTGACCTTTTCACGTCCGCTCATCCTCAATATGGCACTCGCAAATTGAAGCACGATGAGGTAGGTCAGGAATATGGAGGCCATGGATATGCCCATGAGCTTATAGCGCGGGTTTTCGATATGGGTCTTCCATTTGACTTTATTGCTTTCTTGTGCTTTAATCTTTGAGAGATTTACCCCCAGGTGGGCTTCCGCCATTTTCGTTTCCAAACTGTTGCGTATTGCCTGTTGGCTGGTTGGGTGAAGCACGTATGAGGAAGATATAGCGCATGTCACACCGCCATCTCTGTTTTTATAGAGGCGTATATAGGCATCATAACCATCTTTCTGCCAGTCCTCGTTTTTGCCATATTGGACATGCAGCGTTGCGGTGGGCTCAATGGGGGAGACCATCGTGGTGAGGTTTTCTACTAAGACGGAGTCAGCGTGTCCGCTATTGTAATTGACGACGAACATTAATATCAAAGCTATTGGCGGAATGAGAGAAATCAGCCAGAACGACTTGGTTTTCGTTAGAACGCTAAGTTCAAACCTCAATATGTTGAAAAACAGCTGTTTGTTCATTTCCAAAAGTCTTTACTTCTTACTAAGTTGGATGAAGATGTCCTCCATTGAGAGAACCTTATGAGATATATGGGTTACGTCGTAGCCCTCTAACAACTTCAATACGTCGATCATGTCTGTTTGTGTCGGTGCTTCGGCGGTTCTTGAAAGTTCGAGGTGTAGAATATCTTGTTCCAAATGAGATGAAATGATGCGAAACGCTCCTTTTAACCTTGTCCGTATGTTTTCAGTGGATGTGTTGTCGCAGTTGGAAACTTCTAAGATAAGGGTATTCTCTTTTGAAAAAGACTTTCTTACGCTATTGACATTTCCGGATATTTCAATTTTACCTTTGTTGAGCAAGACCACATCGCTACATAATTCCTCTACTGACTTCATATTATGAGTAGACAAAATTGCGGTTGCGCCTGTTGATTTATGGTACTCTTGTAATATTTCCATGAAGAGACGAAAATTTACAGGGTCAACTCCTGAAAAGGGCTCGTCCATAAACATTACAGAGGGATTGCTTACAAGGCAACTTGCGAACTGCACCTTTTGCTGCATTCCCTTTGACAGCTCGGACACAAGACGATGCTTCCAATTGTCGATACCGAGCTTTTTAAGCCAATAATCGACATTCTCGTGTGCTTTTTTGTTGTTGATGCCTCTTATGCTGGCAAAGTATGTTAATTGCGTTTCGATGTCCACGCCCGTGTAGAGTCCTCTTTGCTCGGGAAGGTAGGATATGTCTTGCCGAAACCTGTTCATGCTTAGGGTGCTTCCATAATCGACAGTCCCCTCATCGTAATCAAGTATGCGGGTTAAGATTTTTAACAACGTGCTTTTCCCTGCACCATTGGGGCCCACAAGAGCACAAATGGAGTGATCGGGGATGGAGCAGGAAATGTCATCTAAAGCAATATGGTTGTTGTATCTCTTAGTGAGATTTTGGATGGTTATCATATGTTTTGGCTTTTACTTTGAAATACTTCTTTCGGCAATCTTGTTTTTAAGATAACGGGACACAAGTCTTTTCCTTGTGCAAGTCTTTCTTTATTTGCCATGAAGACCTTATTTATGCACTTTCCGCAAAAATCATTGTGCTCACAGTGCTGGCATTCATCCCTGTTTCCATTTTCGGCGCTAAGATTTATTGTTGCGAAAGCGGTATAAAGGGAATTGTTGTGAGACAGAAAGTTCAGATGGGAATCTTCTTTGAAATTGCCTAAAGTCCATTCGCTTCCCATCATGTTGCATGGTTGAACATTGCCGTTGGCTTGGAATGAAAGCATGGTCCACCCCGCTCCACATGACGGGATGGCGTTGGCCACACGTGTTCCGCGAGTTCCCAAACGGTCAATTATAGTATTGATTCGTTTTCCGTATTTCTCTCCCAATTGCATGACTTTTGCTCCCAGTATGCTTCGAGATTTGCTCTTTCTGTCACTCATCATGCATCCGTCTGACAATTTATAAGTCCTTCCTTTTTCGACATTCTCAGGCACACTCACCATTAAATTACGAATGCCATGCGATAGCAAGTGCTCGAAGAAATGGTCTGACTCGTTGATGTTTTCATTGGTGAGCATGTAAACGACGCGAAGGAAATGCGGGTCAACGTCTTCTTTAATTCGAATGATATTGTTTAATGTTCGCTGGAATGTATTCCGCACTCCTCGTTGGTAATCATTGGTCTCATCGCTGAATCCGTCTATGCTGATGCTGAACCCAACCTTATTGCGGTGTTTTTGGTAAATTTGAAGAGTAGAAGGGCGCAACACGACAGCGTTGGTCATGATGGTGATCATGTCAAATTGCTTGCATGCCTCATTGAGAATCTTGTCAAAGTCGGGGTTGATAGTTGGTTCTCCACCGGTCAATTCCAGTGTCTTGACATCACGCTCTTTTAGGGCTTTGAATAACCTTGTGGCCTCTTCGCAGCTAAGGTTTGTACTCTTGTCAGGAGCAAAGGCTCCATAACAATAACGACATTTTAAATTACATTTCTCGGTGATTTCTATGCTGGCAACACGGATGGGAGGCTTGTTCTCGTGAGGTGATTTCTGTGGAAATGGCGAGAAGGTGATAAAGCCCAATCTGGACATATTGGCAAAGAAATTGTTGAAACTGTCAGAAGAAACCTTATACGTTTTTGAGATTTCCCTAAGTATGTCATCCATGTCAGTTTTTCCGTCTACCAATTTTAAGACGGGGAATGCACCAGTAGGAAGGTCTATGTTCTTTCCGGTGGTTAGGTCGATAGCTATTCCAAATTGCTCTGATATGACGACGTGTTCTTTTATTGCGGGATACCTCATGCTTGTTCTTTGTTTAGGCTTCGGTAAGTGCCTTTAAGGACTACCGAAGCCAATGGGTGATTGGTTAGAAAGATGAAAAAGCGGCCACCCCAGCCCATGCGGCTATGTTGCCTCCACATGCTACACACAGGACACATGCTGCGCACCATACGCTTGTGTCAATGTCTTCGTTCCCTTGAACCATGGGGGAAGCACCCATGACTCCGAAATTTAGTTCTTTCATTTTTTGTTTTTTTTATGGTTGATAATTGGTGGTTGAAATGGCTATAGCCTTTTTCTTTTTAGTTCTGCTGCAAATATAACAGAAAATAAAACGAAATAAACGCAAAAAGGAAGATTTTTAGAAAAAAGACTTAAAAAAATACACTTTTGTGTCCCTGTTCCGCTTCAATTAGAAATGAAATTCGTACTTTTGCTTTTGAATTGATAATTTATTTAGCTTATGAAGGATGCACCGAAAGTGTTGTTGGAGGATACGGTTTATTATATTCAAAATGTGGACAGCGGAGCATTGAAACTTGTGGTAAGCGCAGTCAAGGCGTTTGCGAGAAGTACTTATCAAGGGGTATATGTGATAGACCTTTTTGCTAAAAGCGTTCTTTACGTATCTGAAAATTTAGGGAAGTGGTATGGTCGTTCTACTCTGGAACTTAAGCGGGCTGGTATGATGTTTTACTTGGAAAAAATTCCCATGAAGGAACGGAAGTTTTTAAGGGAGGTGAACCAGAAAGGCTTGTTGTTTTTCAACGAACAGCCTTTGGAAGAGCGTTTGGATTATGTTATGACATATGATTTTCATTTGACAGGTGAAAGGAAGCCCAAATTAGTTAATCATAGTTTTACTCCTATGATATTGACGAAAGATGGAAAAATCAGGTTGGCGTTGTGCGCTGTTTCCTTGTCGCCGAGGAATTCTGTTGGTCACTATGTGATGCGTAATGTGGGAACGAAGATGCGTTATGAATATGATTGCAATATGCATAGATGGGTCAAGACGGACTGGAAGAGCTTGGGTGAGATGGAACGTGATGTGCTCTCCATGTCGGCTCAAGGCTATACGATGTCAGATATTGCTGATTGCTTATGTCGAACGGTGGATGCGGTTAAGGCCTGCAAGAAAAAGATGTTCTTGAAGTTGGGCGTAAGGAACATTTCTGGCGCATTGTCTGTGGCGAGAAGCGAGGCTCTGTAGAGCAATAAGGACGTAGGTGTTGCGTGACGATAAGGCCTTGGTAATGGTGGGGCTTTGCCGGGTAAATGTGACCTTGTGTCGTGGTCAAGGCGTTAAAAACCGTTAGGTGCGACACTTTTTTATTGCGGGAATATCCATCGTGTCGAAATTAATTCGTAATTTTGCAAGCGTGTTAATTTAAGGATATGAAACTCGATTTGTTGACAGCAATTTCTCCAGTCGATGGCCGTTACCGTGGTAAGACAGAGCCGCTGGCTGATTATTTTTCAGAGTATGCACTCATTCGTTATCGTGTGCGCGTTGAGATAGAGTATTTCATCACATTGTGTGAACTGCCCTTGCCCCAGCTCGCCTCGTTCGACCACTCCCTTTTCGATCGCCTGCGCGACATTTATCGCCACTTCGACGAGGAATCGGCCCAGCACGTGAAGGACATTGAGAAGGTGACCAACCACGACGTGAAGGCCGTGGAGTACTTCATCAAGGAGGAGTTTGACAAGATCGGCGGCCTGGAGCCCTACAAGGAGTTCATCCACTTCGGCCTTACCTCGCAGGATATCAACAATACCAGCGTGCCCCTCTCGATGAAGGAGGCCCTGCACGATGTCTATTATCCCCAGGTGGAGGAGCTCATCGCCCAGCTGCAGCAGTATGCCGACGAGTGGAAGGATGTGCCCATGCTGGCCAAGACCCACGGACAGCCTGCCTCGCCCACCCGCCTGGGCAAGGAGATCATGGTCTATGTCTATCGCCTCACGGAGCAGCTCAACGAGCTCAAGGCCTGCAAGATGACCGCCAAGTTTGGCGGTGCCACGGGCAACTTCAATGCCCATCATGTGGCCTATCCCGGCTACGACTGGAAGGCTTTCGCCAACCAGTTTGTCAGCGAGAAGCTCGGCCTGCAGCGTGAGCAGTGGACCACACAGATCAGCAACTACGACTGTCTGGCTGCCGTGTTCGACGCCATCCGCCGCATCAACACCATCATCATCGACCTCGACCGTGACTTCTGGATGTATATCTCCATGGAATATTTCAAGCAGAAGATCAAGGCAGGCGAGGTGGGATCGAGCGCCATGCCCCACAAGGTGAACCCCATCGACTATGAGAACAGCGAGGGCAACCTCGGCATGGCCAACGCCGTACTGCAGTTCCTGGCCAGCAAGTTGCCCGTCAGCCGCCTGCAGCGCGACCTGACCGACTCCACCGTGCTCCGCAACATCGGTGTGCCCTTGGGCCACAGCATCATCGCCATACAGAGCACCCTCAAGGGCCTGCGCAAGCTCATCCTCAACGAGGAGAAGATCAGTGAGGATCTCGACAACACATGGGCCGTCGTGGCCGAGGCCATCCAGACCATCCTTCGCCGCGAGGGCTATCCCCATCCCTATGAGGCACTCAAGGCCCTCACGCGCACCAACAAGAAGATGACCGAGCAGACCATCCACGACTTTGTGGAGACACTCCAGGTCAGCGACAGCGTGAAGCAGGAGCTGCGCGCCATCACGCCCCACAACTACACGGGCATGTAATCGCTATTCCACCCTTCTTCCTTGCGGCGGGAGCCGCAGGGAGGGCGGCAGACGAGCGGATTGTCAGGGAAACATCCGGAGAACATTCAAATAACATCATATCATAAGTATCAATTAGTCAAACAAAGAATTGAACGAAGAACACTGCTAACTTACTAATTTCCGCTCTCCACCCCCGTGGAGACGGTCGTTTCGGGATACAGGGGAGCGCTTGACGCGTTGCGCCCGTCTATCGGAATCGCCATGGCCGGGAAGGTCAAACGGTATCGTTCATAGTTCAAGGCAAAAGATTTAAAGATTATGGCAGAAGAAATGGAGAACAAGTCTCTCGGTTCAGCAGAGACACAGAATCAGCAGGGTGAAGGTGGCCGTGAGGGCTATAACAGACCTTCTGGTTATCAGAGAGATTATCACAGTGCAGGCCGCACACAGCGTCCCCGCATCCACACGCAGCGTGCCTACAGCTCTGACCGTGGCCGTGCGCAGGGTGAGGGAGGCTTCCGTCCCGAGGGCTTCGGAGCGGGTTTGCAGGCCGGAGGCGAGCAGACGCGCCAGCCCCGTCAGGGCGGCTACCAGCCCCGCCAGGGTGGTTATCGTCCCCGCTACAACAACAATAATGAGGAGGGTGGCTACCAGCCCCGCCAGGGCGGCTACCAACCCCGCCAGCAGGGTGGCTATCGTCCCCGCTACAACAACAATAATGAGGAGGGTGGTTACCAGCCCCGCCAGGGCGGTTATCAGCCCCGCCAGCAGGGTGGCTATCGCCCCCGATACAACAACAATAATAACTCCGAGAACGGTGGCTACCAGCCCCGTCAGGGCGGTTACGGCCAGCGTCAGCAGGGCGGTTACCGTCCTCGCTACAACAATCAGGGTGAGGGCGGCTATCAGCCCCGCCAGGGTGGCTACGGCCAGCGCCAGGGTGGCTATCGCCAGGGCGGTTATGGTCGCCAGCAGGGCGGCTACGGCCAGCGCCCGGGCTACGATCCCAATGCGAAGTACAGCATGAAGAAGCGCATTGAGTACAAGGAGGAGCACACCGACCCCAATGAGCCCATCCGCCTCAACAAGTATCTGGCCAACGCTGGCGTGTGCTCGCGTCGTGAGGCTGACGAGTTCATCCAGTCGGGTGTCGTCACCGTCAATGGCGTGGTGGCCACGGAGCTGGGCATGAAGGTGAAGCGCTCCGACGAGGTGAAGTTCCACGACCAGCCCGTCACCTTGGAGAAGAAGGTCTACGTGCTGCTCAACAAGCCGAAGGACTATGTCACCACGAGCGACGACCCCCAGCAGCGCAAGACCGTGATGGATCTCGTGAAGGACGCCTGCCCCGAGCGCATCTATCCTGTGGGACGTCTCGACCGCAACACCACGGGTGTGCTGCTGCTCACCAATGACGGCGATCTGGCCAGCAAGCTCACGCACCCCAAGTTCCTCAAGAAGAAAGTGTATCACGTGTTCCTCGACAAGAACGTCAGCGAGGAAGACCTGCAGAAGATAGCCGAGGGCATCGAGCTCGAGGATGGCGAGGTGCATGCCGACGCCATCGAGTATGCCGACGACCGCGACAAGAGCCAGGTGGGCATCGAGATCCACAGCGGCCGCAACCGCATTGTGCGCCGCATCTTCGAGAAGTTGGGCTATCGTGTCGTGAAGCTTGACCGTGCCCAGTTTGCCGGATTGACCAAGAAGAACCTGCGCCGTGGCGACTGGCGTTTCCTCACCGAGAAGGAGGTGGAGATGCTCCGCAACGGTATGTATGAATAGTAAATAATAGGTATCATGTCTAAAAGAACTAAAGTTGTCGATGCCCTCCAAAGCACCGACTATGGCAAAGAGATCACTGTCAAGGGATGGGTGCGGTCGCACCGCAGTAGCAAGGCTGTCGACTTCATCGCCCTCAACGACGGTTCCACCATCAAGAATATCCAGGTCGTCGTAGATCCGGCCAAGATCAGCGAGGACGAGCTCAAGAGCATCACCACGGGTGCTTGCATCCGCGCCACGGGTCTGCTCGTGGAGAGCCAGGGCAAGGGACAGACTTGCGAGATACAGGCCAGCGAGATCGAGATCTATGGTCTCTGCCCCTCCGACTATCCCATGCAGAAGAAGGGCCAGAGCTTCGAGTACATGCGCCAGTATGCGCATCTGCGCCTGCGCACCAACACGTTTGGTGCCGTCTTCCGCATCCGCCACAACATGGCCATCGCCATCCACAAGTATTTCCACGAGCACGGCTTCTATTATTTCAACGCACCGCTCATCACGGCCAGCGACTGTGAGGGCGCCGGCGAGATGTTCCAGGTGACCACGCTCGACCTGGACCGTGTGGCCAAGAGCGGCAAGGTGGAATATGACAAGGACTTCTTCGGCAAGAAGACCAATCTCACCGTCTCCGGACAGCTGGAGGGCGAGCTGGGTGCCACGGCGCTCGGTGCCATCTACACCTTCGGACCGACGTTCCGCGCCGAGAACAGCAACACGCCCCGCCACCTCGCCGAGTTCTGGATGGTGGAGCCTGAGGTGGCCTTCATGGACAAGGACGAACTGATGGACCTTGAGGAAGACTTCATCAAGTATTGTGTGCAATGGGCGCTCGACAACTGCAAGGATGACCTGGAGTTCCTCAACAAGATGGTCGACAAGACCCTCCTGCAGACCCTTGAGGGTGTGGTCAAGGAGAGCTTTGTGCGCCTGCCCTACACCGAGGGCATCAAGATCCTGCAGAAGGCCGCAGAGGACGGCCACAAGTTTGAGTTCCCCATCACGGGTTGGGGCATGGACCTCGCCAGCGAGCATGAGCGTTACCTCGTGGAGGAACACTTCAAGCGCCCAGTCATCATGACCGACTATCCTTCCGAGATCAAGTCGTTCTACATGAAGAAGAACCCCGACGGCAAGACCATGCAGGGCACCGACGTGCTGTTCCCCCGCATCGGCGAGATCATCGGAGGCTCGGTGCGTGAGGAGAGCTATGAGAAGTTGCTCAGCGAGATCGAGCGCCGCAATATGCGCGAGCAGACCTACGACTGGTATCTTGACACGCGCAAGTATGGCTCATGCCCGCACGCCGGCTTCGGTCTGGGCTTCGAGCGCCTCATCCTCTTCGTCACAGGCATGCAGAACATCCGCGACGTCATTCCTTTCCCGCGCACACCGAAGAACGCTGAGTTCTAAACAGGACGCGGCACTTCCCGAATAGATACGGCAAGCCCCGCCTCATCTTCCTCATGGAGGATGAAGCGGGGCTAACTGTTTCCTGTCTGAAATCGCTCAGCCGACGAGTGTCAGGCCGTCATCGGCCAGGACGATGAGGCGCTTCTTGTAGAGGTCGCCCACGGCGCGCTTGAACACCTTCTTGCTCACCTGGAACATCTGCTTGATGTCCTCTGGCGCACTGTTGTCGCCCAGGGGACAGCGCCCGCCGTGTTCCTGCATCCATTGCAGCAGGGTCTTGGAGAAATCCTTGGTCTGGCGGCGTCCCGTGAGTTGCAGGCTGATGTCCATCTTGCCGTCGGGGCGCAGGTTGAGCAGATAGCCCGTCAGGCGGTCGCCCGTGTGGATGGGCTGGAAGATCTGGTCCTTGTAGATCAAGCCGCCGTACTGGTTGTCCACGATGACCTTGAAGCCCAGGTCGGTCTTCTGCCACACCAGGAGCTGCAGGGGCTGTCCTGAAGCCACACCCTTCGAGTTGCCGTCCCGGCTGGGCTGGCAGGCTGTCGGGAAGTCGCCGGGGCGAGGTTGGCTCAGGAACTTGTCGACCTTGGCCGACGCCACGATGCGGTAGCTCTCCTCGTCCACATGGATATAGACGATGTAATATTCTCCTATCTCCATGTGCCGCTTCTGCTCATGGAAGGGGCAGAAGACATCCTTCATCAGTCCCCAGTCGAGAAAGGCGCCATACTCGTTGACCCACGTGCACTTCAGGTAGGCGAAGTCGCCCACCTTGGCCAGTGGCTGCTCGGTGGTGGCGATGAGCCGCTCGTCCTGGTCGAGGTAGACAAAGCATGTCACCTTGTCGCCTTCTTTCACACCCTCAGGCACATATTTGGCAGGCATGAGGATTTCTCCTTCGGCCCCTCCGTCGAGGAAGATGCCGAAAGTCTCCTTCCCTCCGAACGCGTGGGGATTGGGGCGCTCGGCCAGTCGGGTCATCTTGAGTGTGTTGTAGTCTCCTATTTTGATGGTGTTCATATGGCGGTTGTTGTGGGGTTGTCGGATGTGTGGGGTTCGCTCTCAGGCAGGAGCAAGCCATCCTTCATGTGGATGGTACGGTCGGTGATGGAGGCCAACTGCTCATCGTGTGTGACGATGACAAAGGTCTGTCCGAACTTGTCGCGCAGGTCGAAGAACAGTTGGTGCAGTTCAGCCTTGTTTTTGGTGTCGAGGCTTCCCGATGGCTCGTCGGCCAGGATGACCGCAGGCTCGTTGACCAGCGCGCGTGCCACGGCCACGCGCTGCTTCTCGCCGCCCGACAGTTCGTTGGGCTTGTGCCCCGCCCGGTCGGCCAGCCCGAGGAATTGCAGCAGCTCCTCGGCGCGTTCCTTGGCTTGGCTGCGCCCCTTGCCGGCGATGAAGGCGGGGATCATGATGTTCTCCAAGGCCGTAAACTCCGGCAACAACTGGTGAAACTGGAAGACGAAGCCGACATGACGGTTGCGGAAGTCGGAGAGCTTGTTGGTGGACAGTCTCGACACGTCGATGCCATCGACGGTGACCGTGCCGCTGTCGGGCCGGTCGAGCGTGCCGATGATCTGCAGCAGTGTGGTCTTGCCGGCACCTGAGGGTCCCACGATCGATACGATCTCGCCCTTGTCGATGTGCAGGTCGATGCCCTTGAGCACCTGCAGGCTGCCGAATGATTTGGTGATACCTTGAATGTCTATCATAAGAATGAGTCTTTTCGTCCGGTGATGGCGGTGGGTGTAGCCACCTGGGATGTGTTTATTTCTTGAACCAGTGCTTGTGGCTTTGCAGCCAGTTGCTGATGGCCTCATAGGCCGACTGCTCTTCCGTGTGCTGCGGCTGGGCGAAGGTCATGGTGGTCTTGTCGTCGCCAAACTGGTCGGGGAAGATGATCATGAGGTTCTTGCCGGTGAAGTACTTGGTGATCTCCTCGGGCAACTTCTCCTGTGCGTTCTTGTACGACACGGTGCCTTTTCTGGCGGTCACCACCACAAACAGGTGGTCCTCCTGTATGGTGCTGGCCAGCTTGGGCATCTCGTTCCAGTGTTCCATCGACAGGTATTCGGCGCGCATCTCGGGGTGGTGGTTGCGCACAAACTCGCTGATCATCATCAGCGTGTCACCCCGTCCGTGGAAGAGTATGCGGCACTCCAGGTTCTCGGTCAGCCGTGCCAGCCGTTCCAGCCAGCGGTAGAAGCCCGGCTCATACTGTGCGCGGGAGGGCACGGCCACCTCTATGCGGCGCAGGGTGGACAGCGGATGGTGCAGTCGTGCCATGATGATCTGGCGGTTGAGGCCGTTGAACAGGCTTTGGTGGAACTGCCCCCAGAACTTCGGTGACACGCTGGCGTGCATGTGCATGCCGATGATGATCTCCGAGGCCTGGAACTCCTTGAACGCATGCTTGATGCCGTTGGCGATGTTGGCGGCCACGCGCACTTGGGTCTGCAACTTCACGTCAGATCCGGCGGCATACTGCGTGACCTGTTCCAGCAGTCGGGCTCCCTGCTCCTGGTTGGCCCGCATGTTCTCGTCGTCATACACCACGTTGAGCGCCATGATGCCCCGGTTGCGCTTGGCACTGCGCATCATGATGGCCATGGCTATCAGCTCGTTGGCATACTCGGGATATTTCACCGGCACGAGGATGCGCTCATCGTCGGGCTTCTCCTCGCTGAGGGCCACGTCCTTGTCGCGCAGGATGATGCGTTGTGCCGACCATTCGGTCACGATGGATGAGATGACGCAGGTGAAGAGGATCATGATGACCACGCCGTTGAGCATGCTCTCGTCCACGAGGGGATGCCCCTGTGCGTCCTTCAGGCTCATGCCCACCAGGACCATGGCGATGGCGCCAGCCGCATGGGCGGATGTGAGGCCGAACATCATGTGTCCCGACGAGATGGGCAACCGGAACAAGGTGCAGGCCAGGTGGGCCGCCACCGCCTTGCCCAAGGTGCCGAAGACCACGATGCAGAGCACCACCCAGATGATGCTGCCGCCGGCGAAGAGCAGCCGCAGGTTGATGAGCATGCCCACGCCGATGAGGAAATAGGGTATGAAGAGCGCGTTGCCGATAAACTCGATGCGGTTCATCAGCGGTGACACGTGGGGTATGTATCGGTTGAGGATGATGCCGGCGAAGAACGCCCCGAAGATGCCTTCGAGTCCCACCAGGTCGGCCAGGGCCGCGCAGAGGAAGAGCATGGCCATGACAAAGATGAACTGCATCACGGCGTCGCTGTAGCGCCGCAGGAACCAGCGGGTGAGGCGCGGGACCACGAAGATGAGCCCTCCGCAGTAGGCGGCGAACTTGACGGCAAACCACAGCCAGAACAGGGGCGAGCCGTTGCCCTCGTGGGCCGACACGATGGCGGCCACGATGATGAGCGATATGAGCAGGCTGAGCATGGTGGAGCCCACGCTGAGCGTCACGCTGGGCTTGCGCTGCAGGCCGTATCGTGCCACGATGGGGTAGGAGACCAGGGTGTTGGAGGCCATGATGCACCCTAAGAGCAGGGCGGCGGCCGCGCTGTAGCCCAGCAGGCTGACCCCCATGAGGTAGGTCATCGCGAAGGGGATGAGGCACGTGAGCAGGCCGAAGGCCACGATGCGGTACTTGTGTTTCTTCACACCGTCCATGTCCATCTCCAGCGAGGCGAGAAACATGATGTAGTAGAGCCCCACGCGCCCGAAGAGCTCAAAGGAGGCGTCGCGTTGCAGGATGTTGAGCCCATACTGCCCGATGACCACGCCCGCCAGCACCATGCCGATGATGTGTGGTATGCGCAGCTTGCCCATGATGATGGGCGCGAAGAGGATGATCAGCAACACCACGAAGAAGATGAGTGTGGGGTCGGTGATGGGGAAGTATGAGGCTATGTTTGGCATGCCGTGGATTGTACCTTTGTTGATACGTGCAAAGTTACTGATTTTTTCCGAAAGTCTTGTTGTCGGAGGGCAAAAAGCAAGCGCCGCACGGTGGGATGGGACCCTGATGGAGCCCGTCCGGCCATGCGGCGCCGTCAAGATGTGCCGTTTCTGTTCAGAACTTCACCTTGTAGCTCAGTCCCAGGATGTGCATGTTGCGGTTGTCGTTGTCGTCGTCATCCTTGCTGTTGTCCTGGTAGCGGTAGTAGATGCCGAGCTTCTGTCCCTTGATGAAGGTCCAGTCGAGTCCCACGGTGTAGCGCACCTTCTCCACGCTCCAGCTGTTGTAGAGCTCCACGTTGGCGTAGGGCTCCACGTCGAGTCCCTTCTTGTCGTACGACACTTGCAGGCGGCTTCTGAGCACGTTCTTGCCCTTGCCGCTGTAGGTCTTCTGTTTGCCGTCCCAGTCCTCGTCGTCGAAGTCGTATCGCTGTGCGATGGTCTTCTCCGGGCGGTAGGTGTATTGCCAGCGTTCGCGCAGGTCCACCTTCCAGTCGCCCAGGCTGACGCCTCCCGTGAGGTCCACGTTGAAGCGGTGCCGCGGCCCCCAGTAGGAGGCCTGCTTGTTCACCTTGCCATAGTTGGCCTTGTTGGGGTCCTCGTCGTGATAGGTGTATTTGTCGACGTGATTGTAGAGGAATGTGTAGCCCACGCCGGCCTTCAGCCACTTGGTGAGCTTGTATTCTCCGCCGATTCCTATGGACCATCTGCTGTTTTGCTTCAGGTTGTCGGCCGTGCGATACTCGGCTTCCAGGTCCACACTGGCTTTCTTCGACAGTTTCTTCTCGGCGCTGATGTCCGTCCACACGCCGAAGTCGTCGCTGGTCTTGGGCTCCTTTTGCGCTGAGGCCATGAGGGGCATGGCCATGAGGGCGAGGGCCAATAGTGTTTTTGTTTGCATGTCTTTATGAGGGGTTGATGGTTGGGCTTCTGTTTCAAGCGGGAAACTGCTTGCGGTCTTCCGTTGTCAGGCGGATTTTCCGGTCCAGGTCGCCGTCGCTGGACGCGGCGTCGTAGTAGACCTTGAGCATGGCCATGTCGCGCAGGAAGTCGACGCTTCCCACCTCCACGCGCAGGATGTGCAGGCCCAGCCGCTGGGTGAGGTCCTCCGTCAGCTCCCCGCGCTTGTCGGGGGTGATGAGGTCTATGCGGTCATACTGCACCAGCTTGGCCGGCTCTTGCTTCAGCCGTGCCTCGCTGATCCAGATGCAGAGGATGACGATGAGGTTGGTGGCGATGAGCTCCACGACGCTCACGCTGTTGGCGATGGCGTTGACCACCGACAGGGCTATGATGACAAACATATAGGTCATCTCCCTGACGGGCATGGCGTCGGTGCGGTATCTCATGATGGAGAAGATGCCGAAGAGGCCGATGCCGATGCCGATGCTGGTCTTGGCCTTGAGGTCTTCGAGCACGAAGATCATGAAGTAGACCAGGAAGAAGATGGCCACGCTCATGAGCATGAACGAGAAGTAGAAGTCGCGCCGGTGGCTTTTCTTGAAGTAGAGGCGGTCGACGATGACCCAGCTGACAATCATCAGGATGACAAAGCGGACGATCATCAGGGGAAAGTCGGGTGAGAAGGTAAAATTGAAGATATTCATGATTAAAGGTTGTTGTTTCGGATAAAGGTGATTGATGTTTCGTGTGCGCGTTGCTGCTGCGGGGCGTGTGGCGTCATTGCGCCATCATCTTCTCGATCTTTCTCAGCCGAGGCTTGATGCGGTTGCGCCGCAGCGAGTCGTCGGTGAGCGCCGCGCCGATGAGATACTTGCTGAATCCCATGGGCTTGATGCCCAGTTGCATGAGCGACTTGAGGATGGGGCTTGGTTGCAGCCCGTCGCGCTTGAGCTCCACGATGACGATGCCGGCCATGTCCTGGTGCCGCCCGGTCACGATGTTGTCAAACTGCAGGTCGAAGTCGATGGTGAGCCGTTCGGTCTTCAGCTTGTTGACCAGCGTGACGCGGTTGAAGTGGTTCTCCACCTTCTCCGTGAGCAGTGTGGGGTCGTAGCCGAGGTTGGTGGCCAGGAAGTCGTCGTAGGCTTGCGAGGCTTCGTCCTGCGGGGTGAACATGATGTCGTGTCGCGGGCACCGGGGGTCGAAGCCGTGCATGTTGATGCGCTTCTTGTGTGTGCGCCCGTGGTTGTTTTTGGTCTTCACCTCCAGGAAGTTGAGCCCCGAGTTCACATAGGAACGGATGCGCAGCTTCTGCCTGTTGGCATGTCCTGTCTCGTGCCGCCGGTACATGGCGCAGTCGGGCGTGTCGAAGTAGACCGTATAATAAGGTGATATGCGCTCGCCCTGTATGTCCTGCACACGATAGTCATCTTGTGCCAACAGCAAGAGTTGGCGCAACATGGGCTTTGTGGTGACGAATTTGGTGTCCGTACGGTTCATCAGCCGTATGCCGCTCATTTCGTCAAGTGTGATCGGTGCGTAGTGGCTTAGGATATCGATCATTTGTAACGGTTTTTAGTTCTATGTTACAAAGTTACTACAAAATGAGGTATTTGACAAGTGAAATGGCGAAAAATGTTTTGGAAATGTTGTGTAGTGACGATGAAGAAACAAATTGGTATGATTTGAGCCAAAAAGGTGAGGCTGACACCCGTACTGAATGATTGTTTTCTCACTCAGATCGTACCAAGTTGTTTTTTTTAGCGCCACGTATTGGCCGTTTTCATGCGTTTCCGGTTCTGGCAACTGTCCGCACGCAAAGAGCCGGTGGGAGTGGGGTGACGGTTTGCCACCCACTCCCACCGGCTCTGGTGTTTGCGGTGTGTGTAGTCGTTATTTCTTGATGTCGCCCTTGCTGACGAGGTATTCGGCGATCTGCACGGCGTTGAGCGCGGCGCCCTTGCGGATCTGGTCGCCTGTGAGCCACAGGGTGTTGCCCAGGTCGTCGGCCAGGTCCTTGCGGATGCGTCCCACGAACACGTCGTCCTTGCCTGCGCTCTCCAGGGGCATCGGGTAGACGTAGTTTTGCGGATCGTCGACGACGGTCACGCCGGGAGCCTTCTCGAGCGCTTCGCGGATGGCCTCCACGCTGACGGGCTGTTCCGTCTCAAACCACACGCTCTCCGAGTGGGAACGCAGGGAACTGACCCTGACGCAGGTGGCCGATGTGCGGATGTCGCTGTGCATGATCTTGCGTGTCTCGTTGAACATCTTCATCTCCTCCTTGGTATAGTCGTTGGGCGTCATCTTGTCGATCTGCGGGATGACGTTGTAGGCCAACTGGTGGGGGAACTTGCTGATGGTCGACACGTGGCCCTCTTCCACCATCTCCTTGTATTGCTGCTCGAGCTCTTTCATGGCCGCCGCTCCTGCGCCCGAGGCGCTCTGGTAGCTGGCGATGTGCACCTTGCGTATGTGCGACAGCTTGTCGATGGGGTTGAGCACCACGACCATCATGATGGTGGTGCAGTTGGGGTTGGCGATGATGCCGCGCGGGCGGACGAGTGCGTCCTCGGCGTTTACCTCGGGCACCACGAGAGGCACGTCCTCATCCATGCGGAAAGCGCTGGAGTTGTCGATCATCACCGCGCCATACCGGGTGATGGTCTCCGCAAACTCCTTGCTCGTGCCGGCACCTGCCGACGTCAGGGCGATGTCCACGTCCTTGAAGTCATCGTTGTGTTGCAGAAGCTTCACCTCATAGTCTTTTCCGCGGAAGTTGTACTTGCTGCCTGCGCTGCGGCTTGAGCCGAACAGCACGAGGTCGTCCAATGGGAAGTTGCGCTCGGCGAGGATGCGGAGCAGCTCCTGGCCCACGGCGCCACTGGCACCGACAATAGCTACTTTCATAATCTTTTTCCTTTCTCTTATTTGTGGTTTGCGACTGCAAAATTACAATATTCCTTGCAACAAATTGTCAAAAGACCAACAATATTCACGCGTTTTGCTCATTTTTGCTACATTTTCTGAGAAAAACGCTATGATTCGTCAGCTCATTCTCTTCTGGTGCACTTCATGGTCAGCTTCGTCCCGGGCGATGAAGGCTTGCATGGGGTGGGGGCCTTTGTGCCCTCTGCCAGGGGAGCAAGGGGCTTCGCTCCCTTGGCATGACGAACGGTCCGGTTGGCTATGACTGTCATGATTTTTGGTCGAAAAGTTTGTCACGGATGACCGATGAAATAGAACGCGAAAATGGCGTTTTTCATCGGTCGCGCCACGATTTGCATGGGGTAATTTTGCGATAAAGGGT
>DJOV01000118.1:0-2385 GCA_002437285.1 Prevotella sp. UBA6429
CAAAAAACGCCATTTTCGCGTTCTATTTCATCCGCGATTCGTGACAAACTTTTCGACCAAAAATCATGACAGAGTTAAACACTTATGCATGTGTCATGACAAAGGGCAAGAGACCTTTGTCACCTAAACCAAAGGACTAAAGGGTCATATCTGCCCCCTAAAAGTGCCATAGAGTTACGGAAAGCAATTTATTAACCCGATATAACAACAAATCGTTGTTATCTCACGCGCTTTTCCACTGGTTTGTTTGCGCAGACACGCAAAAATCACTAACTTTGCAAACGAAACATTCCACATCAGACACAGACAGAGGTGAAACCATTCGTGGTCACGAACAACGCGCCACGCATGCGCCAGACTGCCCAGAAGTGCAGGCGCCGTGCAGACACTGCGTGGAACCTCCAAGACAGCTATAATAAGATGAAACGCATCCTGACAACCTTGTTTCTCTCGGTCTCCCTCTCCTTGTGCGCGGAGGCCCAGACCCTCCATGTGGTCGTAGGACAAGTGACCTACGACTTCCCCGCCGCCCAGACCGGCGACATGACCTATCAAGACGGCACCACGCTGACCATCATGGGCCGCACGTTTGACGTGGCCGACATCACGCGGATGTATGTGGACCAGAGCGACGTGTCCGACAACACCGTAACCGTCAGTTACCAAGGCGCCACGGCCTCCGTCGCAGTGGCAGGCAATGTGGCGCGCTACGTGGAGCCCACGCTGATAGGCGCCCACGTGAGCATCTCGCAGAGCGCTGACGTGGACGATGCCACCTGCGGCGAGATCACCTATGCCCTCAGCGGAGCCTCCGCCGACGGCTCGTTCGCCCTCGACGGCTCCTACAAGGCCACAGTGGAGCTCGGCGGACTTACCCTCACCAATCCCTCGGGAGCCGCCCTCGACATCGAGGACGGCAAGCGCATCAGCATGAGCGTGAAGAAGGGCACCGACAACACACTGGCCGACGGCACCGGCGGCAACCAGAAGGGGTGCGTGGCCTGCAAGGGACACCTCGAACTGAAGGGCAAGGGCGTGCTCAATGTCTATGGCAACACCGCACACGCCATCTACGCCAAGGAGTATGTGGAAATGAAGAACTGCACCGTCAACGTGCTGGCGGCAGTGAAGGACGGCATGAACTGCAACCAGTACTTCCTCCAGGAGAGCGGCACGCTGACCCTCGCAGGTGTGGCCGACGACGGCGTGCAGGTGTCATACAAGGACGACACCAACCGTGAGGATGAGGACACGGGCTCCATCACCATCGCCGGCGGCACGCTGCAGGCCACCATCACGGGCAAAGCTGCGAAAGGCCTGAAGGCTGAGGGCGACATCACCGTGGCCGGAGGCGACATGACCGTCAACACCACGGGCGGCGGCACCTGGGACAGCGACGACCTGAAGACCAAGGCTGCGGCCTGCCTCAGCAGCGACGGCGGCGTGCGCATCACGGGCGGCACACTGGCGCTGACCAGCACGGGCGGAGGCGGCAAGGGCATCGGCTGCAACGGCGACCTCACCATACAGGGCGGCAAGCTGCAGGTCACCACCTCGGGAGGCTTGTATGCCTACGTGAACGGCACCGAATATACCAATTATACCGGACAGGCCGACCGCCTGTCTACGGCGCAGAAGTCGTCGCCCAAGGGCATACGCGCCGAGGGCAACGTGGTCATCGACGGCGGAGACATCACCGTGAGCACCACGGGCAACGGCGCCGAGGGCATCGAGAGCAAGAAGGAACTGACCATCAACGAGGGTACCATCCTGGTCAACGCTTATGACGACGCCATCAACTCGTCGAGCCACATGCACATCAACGGCGGAGACATCACCGTGGTGGCCAAGGACAACGACGGCCTCGATGCCAACGGCAACCTGTATGTCAACGGTGGTGTCATCAAGGCATTTGGCACCTCCTCGCCCGAGTGCGGCATCGACGCCAACGAGGAAGGCGGCTATTCGGTGGTCTTCACAGGAGGCTCCCTGCTGGCCGTGGGCGGCAGCAACTCGGTGCCCAGCACATCGGCCTCCACGCAGCCCTATGTCAGCGGAAGTATCACGGTGACGGCGGGCAACCAGGTGTCGCTCGTCAGCGGCAGCGACACGCTGGCCACGTTCACCGTGCCGTCGACCTACACCGCTTCAGCGCAAGGAGGAACGGGTGGACGGATGGCGGCACCCGGAGGAGGGCCCGGCGGACAGGGCGGCGGACCTGGAGGTGGCGGCTTTGGCGGACGGGGCGCCTCGCTGCTCATCACATGTGCCGGCCTGACCACCGGACAGACCTACACCCTCACCAACGGCACCGCATCGGCATCGGTGACGGCCACGCTCCGGGGCTCGTCGGGCGGACGGTGGTGACCGAACAAGCTGACGGAA
>DJOV01000118.1:2474-23305 GCA_002437285.1 Prevotella sp. UBA6429
CCAAAAAGAGACCAAAAGATGGCAAAACGTAATCCACTGTTTTTTATATCGTTATGGTGGTATTTTATAGAATCCACCTTTAAAATTCTGCGTATTTTCTTCTCCATCCTCAACCACTATGTCGACGTGGAGGTGCGCATCCATTTCGACATGGCCATGCACAACATCACTGACTGGACAGTGGAGGAATGAAACCTCCCGGACAAGTTTTCAAATATTCACAAATCAAACAAAATGAGCTCTTCTGTCAGACAACCACATGATTCTCTGAAGCAAGCGTCCCCCTTACTGAAGAGCTCATGAATACTGCTGGCTTTTTAGTGACGGTGAAAAAATAAATTGGTATGATTTGAGCCTCATATTTTTGAGCTGTTTTTCTCACTCAAAGAGGGAGTATAGCGGGCTATACGACCGATGAGAGGGAGGGAAAGAGCCTAAAAGATGAGGCATATGCCAACTCAACATGGTAATTTATCGCTCAAATCGTACCAAGTTGTTTTTTCATCGTCACTTATTGTCTCAACAAGAAACGCAGCCTACAGGCCGTCAATATATCGCTCCCGTCATAATTCTTAGGAGAATCCCAATCACAAAGCCTGCCCCTGCGGCATAAAGATAGCCGCTGGCATCAAACTTCTCACTTTTTTTCACAAAATAAAGGATAATTCCCACGATAGGGAAAATGAGAGAGAAACCGAGGCCGAGGCAACCTGCCGATTCCTTCTGCGACTCATGGTTCTCCATACTGAGATTGTTGTTTTCGTCTGTCATATTTTTTAATTAATTAAGGGTTATTTATTGAGTTAATGATAATCATTCACAAGTCAGACTTTCTTATGGAAATCCGATAAAGTTCGTCTCCGTTCTTGTTCTTGTACAAATAGACAAAGCCATCAACCATCCTTTTCAGTTGTTCCATATCGCCTCCCATTTCACGTTTGAAATTAGCAACGAGTGTTTGTTTGTCTGCCTCTATGTCATATGGCGATAGCTCCACATCTTCTGCGGACGCATCCGTATCAATCACAATCACATAATATATCGTTCTCCCAGATTCGTAAACCTCAGTCAACGTCATGCCGTCGTCAATCTTCATGGGCAATTCCCTTTGCATCTTGGCTATTTCATTGGGCACAATGCTCTGATAGGCAATAAGAAAAACAAAGGCAATAAGAACGCCAACGACAATGGTGACAACAACTTTTGGTTTCATGTACATTAATCTTTTAGGAATATTTTTAACGAATCGTCATATTTAGATAGCTCTTTAAGTTCTTTTTTCACTCGTTTTAACACCTTTATGTTATTGTTTTCCTTCGCCAACAGATATTGACACTTGCAAAAATCTTTGTAGTAGATTTCGAGAAAATACTCGTCTATGCCACTTGGGTCCTTGAAGAAATATTCATAGTCTTGAACAGCATCTGACAAGTTACCCATAATGCTCTCTATATGCGCTTTCTCAGCAAACAAGTCCACACTCCCTCCACATTTTATGGCTTCATCCAGATGGTTAATTGCGTTGCTGTAATTGTTATGCTGTAAATCAATTTCTGATAACAAGACCAAGCACTTAATTTTTACTTCAATTGGAACCAAAAATTGATTTACAGAATTTACTAAGTTCAAAGCTTCGTCATAGTTTTTTAAACACACAAGACAACTGGCTAAAAGCAACTTATTGTCATTTGTGTTGGATATTGACAACATCTTACGCGCAATTTTGAGCGATTCTGTTTTGCCCCAATAATTTTTCAAGGATTTTTTGTAGGCGTTGAGAGCCTCGGCTTCATGATTTGCCGCCAAAAGCAAATCCCCTTTCTTTTCATAAAGCAAACCAGGATCCTGTAGCATCCAACCATTGCTCCATGACATTTCATTAATATTAATGCATCGGTCAAGATGCAACAAAGCCATATCGTATCTGTTAGCCACAAACTCAGCCGAATACTTTTCCAATTCAGTTATGTACGAGTTCTCATAATTGCGTCTTCTTTCTTCAAGCCGTTCTAGTGAACGTTCAAGTGAACTAGTGTCCATAGGCTTAGGCTTATAAACGAACGGAACAAACGTACTTTGGGCAATAGCAAGCACTGACAGACCCAGGAATGCTATTGAAAGCCATAGTCTTTTACTCATAATGGTTCTCCTGTCAAAGATGTCAGTGCAGCCTGTTGTGGAAGCCCCTACATTGTATTGCGTGAATGAGGGAAAGGGTAAGAGTAAGTGCATTGCGAATGTCATTTTCATGTTTACGTTAACTTGATGGTTACTTCCTTAGTTTCTTTTACTCTATATGACAGCCGGATGGAAAAGGTTAACAATAGAAGGAACAAAAATAAAAATCGCCTACCGGGATTGGGAATGAGATATATTTGCTAAATTTGCACACAGATGTCAGAAGTAAAGGTAACAATCACTACGCAATCACAGGGCAACCTGTCGAAACAGGCGCGCCACACCATGCTCGCCGTCGCCTTCAGAAGGACCCTGGCGCTGCTCGCGTGCGTCATGGCCTGCTCCCTGCCAGCCATCGGCGCGCAGAAGCGTGCGCTGCTGATTGGCGTGTCGGCCTATCCCCGTCAGGCGGTGGCGTCTGCGTCGTGGCCTGTCGTCCATGGCGCCAACGACATCAGCCTGCTCCTGCCGACGCTGCAACGACAAGGCTTCACCGTCAAGACGCTCGCCAACGACAAGGCCACTGCCTCGGCCATCCGGAAGGCACTGGGCGAGATGCGTTCCCAGGCAGGAAAGGGCGACCTCGTCTATATCCACTTCTCAGGCCACGGCCAACCATTCGAAGATCTTTCGGGCGACGAGGCTGACGGTTGGGACGAGTCCATCGTACCCTACGACGCGCAGCGCGTCTACAGCAAGCGCTACAAGGGCGCCAACCACATCATCGACGACGAACTGGCCCGGCACATCCGCGCCATCCGCACGAAGGTGGGCCCCGCAGGGTTTGTCTATGTCATCATCGACGCCTGCCACTCAGGCGGGTCCAGTCGAGAGGAGAGTGAAGCCGACGCCGAAGCTCCCACCCGAGGCACCCACGTGGGGTTCTCACCCCATGGGAAACGCTATGTGCCCAAGATTGACAGGCGCGGACACATGAAGGTGGAGGCATCACCGAAGCTTGCCAGCGTGTGCTATATGGAAGCGTGCCGTTCCTACCAGTCGAACAAGGAGATCAAGGTCGGCATGAACTTCTATGGCCCCTTGTCTTATTATGTCAACCGGACGCTATCGCTTATCCCCCTTTCTCCCAACACCAGTTGGGTCGGCAATGTGGTGAGAGGCATGCAACAAGACCAACGACTGATTAACCAGAACCCTGTAATCGAGACCGACAGATGAGCCAACCCATCACCTTTGACGACGCAACGCTCAACCGTTTTGCCACGGCAGAATGGTCTAAGGCGCTCCACTATCTCAGCAAGAGCTATGGGCTGAGTCCCGACGATTGCAAGGACGTGTTTCAAGAGTCGTTCCTGACCTTATATAACAATGTGGCAGATGGAAAACTCACGAAGTTGACATCGTCGCTGTCCACCTACTTCATGGGCATCTGTCGCAACAAGGCCCTTGAGCTGTTGCGCACCAAGGCCCTAATGCCCGCCGTCGACGATGAGGCATCGCTGTCGCTCACGGGCGGCACCTTTCGGGAGGACAAGGCCGACGCGCTCATTGCCCTCGACGGTTCCGACTTCGAGCGGGAGAAGCAACGCCTGGTGTGCGGCCTCGTGCGCAACCTGCCGTCGCCATGTCACGAGCTCCTCTGGGGCTACTACCGCGACGAGCTGTCGCTCAAGACGTTGGCCAAAATGTTGGGTTATAGCGAAGGCTCTGTGAAGGTGACCAAGCACCGCTGCACGGAGAAATTCAAGACGCGCTACCAAGAGCTGGTCAAGAAACTCTTTTAAGACTGAACCACCATGACAGAACAAGGAGACAACACACCCGTCACACAAGACGACCGCATCACCCGCTATCTGCGAGGAGGGATGTCGCCCGACGAGGAGCGTGCGTTTATGGAGGAAACGAAGCACGACGACGCGCTGCGCACCCGCGCCATCACCATGGCACGTCTGGTGAAAGCCATGCGCCACGAGGGTGCCAAGAGCGACCGACAAGTGATCGGCGCCCTCGGGAAGATATCTTCTGAGACAGGACTAAAAGCTAAGTTCGCCGCCACGGGCGATCAGCCCACATCCAAGCGTTCCCGCCTCGCACGTCTATCCCGCAAGGCCACGGCCGTCCTTTCGGCTGCCGCTGCAGTTCTCGCGCTCTGCATAGCTGGTGGCTACCGCCTCTATGACAACCATGAGATGAACCGGCTCGGCACCACCTACCTGGCCTGTTTCCCGGCATCAGAATATGACCGTGGAGCAGACGTCGAAGCACAGGCGTCAATCAGCCGTCTCTACCAAGCAGTCACATCACAAAAAGACCTGGCCAGCTCCATTGAGGAATTGGAGCAGGTGTGGACGCTCGCCCGACAGGCAGAATACAACGACTTCACGGAGTATAAACCCTTCATCGGGTGGATGCTGGCCAACGCCTATGTGCTCCACAACGACAAGGACCGCGCCGTGGCCACGCTCGATGCCCTCATCCAAGATCCCGACTGCACGCCTGCGCTTATTGGCAAAGCGCAGGAGCTCAAAAACAAAATAGAGGATCGAAAGCTCTTTTGAAAACAGAAGCAAACCCCAAAACAGAAGAAGATGAAGTGTCGCGTGATCATAAAGCTAATTGCTGTATGCCTATGTTGCCTGTGGGTATCGCAAGCACAGGCGCAGAGCCTGACAGACAGTCTGGCAGACATACCATCCCTTCTGCTGAGCGACCATGATGATGAGGCAAGCGACCTGCTGACTGCCCTCCGTGGGCGATGCTTGAGCTCGGGCAATGACACCGCCAAGTTTATGTATGATAACAACATGGGACTTCTGATGATGAAGCGGAAGCGTTACGCCGAGGCCATCAAGCATTACCGGTCGGTTGTCCAGTTGAGCGAGAAAGCAAATCTGAAGGGACCGGATTATTACAATTCATTCTTGTTATTGGGCATGTGCCACCAACGTCTTGGGCAGGACAGCCTGGCCGAAAAATGTTACCGGACAGGACTGTTGAAGTCTTTCGCCCTTGACGACCTGGCCAACATCACTTCATCCTGTTACCTCAACCTGGGCCAACTGTATGAAGACCGGGGCGACAGCGTGCTGGCTCGTTTGTGTTATGACAACATCGATCCGAAACATTTTTTTGACTTGCGCGACGCCAAGGCCGACTTCCTGTCTGAAGATGGCGAAACCAAAGCGATAGACCTGCGCAAGAAGGGCGAGTTTGAGCAATGCCTGCCTATCTATGACAGGCTCCTCGCGAGGACCAGAAAGTTGATCGGCACACAAAACGAGGACTATGCACGGTTGCTCTATTCCAAAGGTGTTGTCTTAGACTTCAACCTGAGCCGCCCGCAGGAGGCCAGGCCCCTCTTCAAGGAGCTGTTTGACATGAGCGACTCGCTGCCTCAATTCAACATTGACATCCTGGAGGGAACGGCCCGATACTTGAAGATACTGGCCGAAGCGTCTGACACGACGCAGGTGGACTCACTGTTCCCCATTGCACTCGATTATGCTTTGAGATCAAGCGACGAGCGAAACATCAGCCAGCTCTATCGGGTGGTGGGCAACGGCTACTACTGGGCCCATCACTACCGCAGGGCCATCCCTTACTATGAGAAGTATGTCTCATTCCAAGAAAAAGAGAGCGGTCTGTCCTACCTGGAGATTCCCAACATGCTGGGCGTCTGCTATCTCAACACGGGGGAGCCTGTAAAAGCACAGGTACTGTTGGCCAACCTGATGGCGACATACGGGGACGATATAGAGGGCAATGCGGACATGAAAATGCTCTTATTCCACAATTACGGAACTGCCCTGATGCGAGGCGGGCTGTACAAGGACGCCGTCGGCTTTTTGGAGGCATCCAACACGGCATACAAAGCAGTCGTGGGAAAGGACAATCCATCAACTTTAGAATATATCGAGGAATGCAAAAAGCACTTGTGATATTTCTGTTCACCTGGGCCGCATGCTTGTTGGCAGGAGCACAGGAACAAGACGGATACCACACTATAGACCAGGTTGTACAGGGCATCAGCAAGGGCAACCAGAAAGCAGCAGATGTCCTGCTCAACAGAATATCGAAAATTAAGGCCTCGGACACATGGACAGATGACACCCGCGACGATTATATCAACTCGCTGGGATTGCTATCCGTCTATAATTATGGTGGTGGGCATTATAGGGAGCAAGAGACGCTGATTGAAGAGGCCATCCAATTTTTCGGGCAGCGCGACAGCGTTTACAACAATTCTTATATGCGCAGGTTGTGGTTGTTTCGGTTACAACTGCTGAATGCCATGAAAGACTACGACACAGCACAGGATTATGGCCGTGCCGCAATGTCATTGTATGAAAATGCAAACGACAGGGGCGTGGACTATGGTCAGCTATGCTTGGCCATGTCTAATGCGTGTGCGAGAAAAGGAGAATTGCTGAAAGCCAAGTTATATGTGGATGAAGCCTTAGATGCGATGCGAAGGCATGAAGCCGCAAGCGGACAAAAGGATGCGGGCTACTATACGGCACTCAATTTTAGGGGAATGGTCAATTTTGACATGGGACGAAACGACCAGGCAATAGCCGACTTCAAAGAGGTAGTGGCCAACACGTCTCCAGAAGACTTGGTCACGCCCTACGGGGTGGCGCTCAACAACCTTTGCATGGCCTACGCAAATTCGGGCCAGGCAAGCGAGAGTATTAAATTGCTTGAGCAAGTGAAAGAAACCTCAACTGATTTGCAAAGCGCAAAATTCCTAAACCTCGCTATAGCCCATCTTATGACAGGCAATAAGGTCGTGGCCGCTGAATACCTGGAGAAATACAATCGGATGGCTGTGGAGGATGCTGTTCGTGTCGTGGCAAACTTTGCAGAAGTGGAGCGAGAAGCCTATCTTAAAACGCAAAACCAAGAATGGGTGTTGAGCAATGCCATTATTGCGACCCAAGACAGTTTGGCGGCAAAGACGGCCTTTGACATGAATGTGTTTTCGCGGCAGATATCCTTGTCAGCCAACAGGACCATACGCATGCGGTATCAAGGCTCTTCTGCTTTCGAACAGTATCAATCGCTCAGGCAAAAACTCATTGCCGGAGGGCTGTCGCCAGAAGAGAGGGATTCCATCCGAATCGACATCATCCAACTGGAGAAGCAAATGGTGCGCTCAGACAGCACCGTTGCCAAGAGTTTGCATCTTGATGCTCGGGCATTCAACAAAATTTCAACCTCGCTGTCAAAGCATGAGACCATGGTCTTGTTTTGTTTGGCACCAGTTCTGAAATCATTCGGTGATTACGATCCCTGTTATGGAGCTTTCGTGATCCGGAAAGGAGACACGATGCCAAAGCTGGTGCACCTCGGGCAGGTGGATGAGGTGATAAAACTCTTTATTCACAAAAAAACACCGGAGGAATTTATATCCGAGCGCTACTCGATAGGCGGTTCGCAAAGTCTCTATCAGCTGTTGTGGCAGCCACTGGAACAATACCTCAAGAAAAGCGACCGTGTGTACTATTCGACGGCGGGCGGATTGGAAGCCATCAATTTCGAAGTGCTGGCCGACCGGCACGGCAAACGTCTCAGTGACAAATATGACATGATACTGTTGTCTTCACCGACAGAAAAAAACAAGTAGTGCAGCGGATTAAACCAAACGATTTTGTGGCCTTTGGGGCGCCTGCACTCAATCTGCCGGTGGATAAAATGACTATAAGCACATTGGCGTGCGCACAGACCGGAAGAGAGGACTATCTTCAGTCCTATCGTTTCAGGGGCGAGATGCTAAGAGGCGACTGGCAAGACCTTCCGGGCACACGCCGTGAAGTGAAAACAATTCTGGAACGCATGTGTCTCAAGGGCGTCCATGCCACAGCTTACTTGGGAGAAGACGCACGTGAAGAAAACTTCAAGGCGCTCAGCGGCCATTCGCCCCGCATCCTCCATGTGGCCACCCATGGATTTGCCATCACCGACCAAAAGCAGTATGACAATAGTGCCTTTGCTCGCATGGTCTCCAGTGTAAGTGCCAACAACGACTATATGCTTTGGTCAGGTCTGGTGTTGGCGGGCGGCAATGCAGCGTGGCGCGGCGACACCATTCCCGACGGCGTGGAAGACGGCATCCTCACGGCCGAGGAGATCGCCCGCCTCGACCTTTCGGGCACCGATCTGGTGGTGCTGTCGGCTTGTGGCACGGCTCTGGGACATGTGAGCCCGTATGAGGGCGTGTGGGGTTTGCGGCGGGCCTTCAAGCAGGCTGGCGCGAAGGCTGTCCTGATGACGTTATGGAAGGTGTCAGACGACATCACGGCTCTCTTCATGGAGCGGTTCTACAAGCATCTCCTCGCCGGCAAGACCATCCGCCAATCGGTGAAGCTGTCACAAGACTATCTCATCGCCCACGGCGCCTCCGACCCCTTCTACTGGGCCCCGTTCGTGGTGATGGACTGACGACGGGATGACAAAAAGCTATTCACTATGCATATTTGTGGTAATTTACAGCACTCACCATTATGTGTCCGCATGTTCTTCCGCTTCTGAAATCAGAGCAAAAAACATTCGCTTTCCGTTTGCCATGCCACATTAATTATGTAATTTTGCCTACATAAATAATATGTACAAGATGCCAGAACAGACAAAGACGCCCTTCAACATGGACGAAGAGGTGCGCAGCAGCTACACCGTGAGCGCGGAGATGAAGCAGGTGTGGGCGGTGGAGCTCGACCTCATCTCCCATTTTCTCGACTACTGCCAGGCCCATGGCTTGCTCTGCTGGGCCGAGGGCGGCACGCTGCTGGGAGCCGTGCGTCACAAGGGCTTCATCCCCTGGGACGACGACGTGGACCTCATCATGCCGCGCACCGACTATGACCGTATGTGCCAGGAGATTGGCAACGACGGGCTGGAGGAGCCTTACTTCCTGCAGTCGGCTTACACCGATGTCGACTACCACCGCGGCCACGCCCAGTTTCGGCGCAGCGACACGGCGGCCATCCGCCCGTCTGACTGTTTCCAGCCTTTCAACCAGGGCATCTTCATCGACATCTTCCCGCTCGATGCCGTGCCCGATGACCAGGAAGCCGTCGAAAAGGCGTATCGCAAGACCCACCGCATACTGAAGTTTCTCAAGGCCAAGAACACACACTGCCTGTCGTCGGGCCGCCTGACACTCATCTTCCGCAAGCTCAAGGCTCGTCACTGCGTGCGGAGACACGGTTGGCTATACTATTACCGACAGGTCGACGACGCCATGCGACAACTGGCTGACCTGCCCGGCTCACGCCTGGGCGAGGTCATCATGAACACTCGCCTGCAGTGGGACCGCCATGTGTTTGACGAGACGGTGTGGCTGCCTTTCGAGAACATCCGCGTGCCGGCACCCAAGGACTATGATGCCTTCCTGCGCGGCGAGTTTGGCGATGACTACATGACACCACGGCAGGAGCCCAACATGCACGGCCAGGTGGTCTTCGACACGCGGCGCAGCTACCGCGAGGTGCTGCCCGAGGTGCGGCGCCGCTACCGCCTCTCAGCACTGTCGCGCCTCGTCAGCAAGATTGCCGGCAAGCGCAAGTGACGGCTCCGCCCCCACCCTTCCCATCCGAAACAACAAAAAAAAGAACCATGATACAACCCGAAAGATTCTACCAGGCACTGGCCCACGAGGACATCACGTTCTACGCTGGCGTGCCCGACTCGCTGCTCAAGAACCTATGTGCCTACATCACCGACCACGCCGACCCGCGCAACAACATCATCGCGGCCAACGAGGGTGGCGCTGTGGGCCTGGCCGCCGGTTACCACCTGGCCACCGGCAAGACGCCCGCCGTCTACATGCAAAACTCGGGCGAGGGCAATGTCGTCAACCCGCTGATGTCGCTCACCGACCGCGACGTCTACCACATGCCGGTGCTCCTCATCATAGGCTGGCGAGGAGAGCCCGGTGTGCACGACGAGCCACAGCACGTGAAGCAGGGCAAGGTGACGCTGCCCCTGCTCGACGCCATGGGCATCGAGCACGCCATCCTCTCATCCGATGAGGAGGAGGCGGCCACACAGGTGGGCCACGCCGCCGAGCGCATGCGCGCCACGGGTGAGGCATACGCCCTGGTGATCCGAAAGGGCACCTTCGCCGACTACAAGCTCCAGACGACCGTGGCCGACGAGTCGGCGCTCACGCGCGAACAGGCCATACAGATGGTGGCCGGCTCCATGGACGACCGCGCAGTGGTGGTGTCAACAACAGGCAAGATCAGCCGCGAGCTCTTCGAGTATCGCGCGGCTGAGCACCAGGGACACGAGCGCGACTTCCTCACCGTGGGCTCGATGGGACACGCCTCGCAGATCGCTCTCGGCATAGCCCTGCACCAGGAGGACCGACCGGTCTATTGCTTCGACGGCGACGGAGCGGTCATCATGCACATGGGCGCACTGGCCATCAGCGGCAGCATGGCACCCGACAACTTCTACCACATACTCTTCAACAACGGTGTGCACGACTCCGTGGGCGGACAGCCCACCGTGGGCTACCGGATAGACCTGCCCGAGATAGCCGCCGCCTGCGGATACAAGACGGTGCTCAGCGTAGACAACGCCGATGACCTCAGTGAGGTGCTCGACAACCTCACCGACAACGAGGCGCCGCTCTTCCTCGAGATCAAGGTGAAGAAAGGCGCACGCGCCGACCTCGGCCGACCCACCACCACGCCTGAGGAGAACAAGCGCGCGCTCATGGACTTCCTGCGACACTGAGCGACTACGCACACGCACAACATTCCATAACCTTTATAATAATATTGTATAGCCACATGACTCACATCAAACGTAACATACTGCTCAATCCCGGACCCGCCACCACCACCGACACGGTGAAGATGGCACAGGTGGTGCCCGACATCTGCCCACGCGAGAAAGACTTCGCGGGCCTCATGCAGGGCCTGCGCGACAACTGCGTCAAGATGGCGCATGGCGACCTGGAGAAGGACACGGCCGTGCTCTTCTGCGGCTCGGGCACCATCAACATCGACATCTGCCTCAACTCGCTCCTGCCGGAGGGCAAGCGCGCACTCATCGTCAACAATGGCGCCTACTCATCACGCGCCGTCGAGGTGTGCCAGTATTACGGATTGCCACACATCGACCTGCGCTCGTCAGTCTTCGAGCGGCCCTCGCTCGACGACGTGGCACGCACGCTCGACGAGAACCCTGACATCGCACTCGTCTACACCACGCACCATGAGACGGGAACAGGCATCCTCAACCCCATCCGCGAGATAGGTGCCCTGGCCCACAAGCATGGAGCCACCTTTGTGGTCGACACCACATCGAGCCTCGGCATGGTGCCCTTCGACCTACACCAGGACAATGTGGACTTCTGCATGGCGTCGGCACAAAAGGGACTCATGGCCATGTCGGGACTGAGCTTCATCGTGGGCAGCCGCGAACTCATCGAGCGCTCGAAGGATTATCCCAAGCGCTCTTACTACTGCAACCTCTTCCTGCAGTATGACTTCTTCGAGAAGACGGGGCAGATGCACTTCACACCGCCCGTGCAGACCATCTATGCCGCCATCGAGGCTTTCAAGGAGTATTGGGCCGAGGGCGAGGAGGCCAAGTTTGCACGGCACCACCGCACCTTCGAGGCCATACACAGGGGCTTGGAGGAACTGGGACTGCGCGATGTCATCCGCCGCGACATACAGTCGGGGCTGGTGGTGTCGGTGAGATACCCCGACGATCCGCACTGGGACTTCGACCGGGTGCACGACTACTGCTACGACCGGGGCTTCACCATCTATCCGGGCAAGATCTCGACCACCAACACCTTCAGGCTCTGCTCGCTCGGCACCATCGACGTGGCGGACATCGAGGCTTTCTTCCGCGTCTTCAAGGAGGCGCTGCAACACGAAAACATACAAATACCCGCACACTACAATGATTAAGACTGCCGTCATCATGGCTGCCGGACTGGGCAGCCGCTTCGGCCACATGACAGAGACCATGCCCAAAGGCTTCATCGAGTGTGGCGGACAGTCGATGGTGGTGCGATCCATTGAGACGCTGCTCAGCTGCGGCGTCGAGCGCATCGTCATCGGCACGGGTTACAAGCGTGAGGCCTACGAGGCCTTGAAGGCACGCTACCCGCAGATCGAATGTGTCTACTCGCCGCGCTACGCCGAGACCAACAGCATGTACACACTGTGGAACTGCCGTGAGGCCATCGGGACGGACGACTTCCTACTGCTCGAGTCGGACATCATCTACAGCCGCAACGCACTCACGGAGCTCATCAGCGACGAGCACCCCGACATCATGCTCATCACACCTGTCACCAAGTTTCAGGACCAATACTACGTGGAGTATGACGCCGAGGGCACGCTGACGCGATGCTCCACCGACCGCACGGCCATCGATGCCAAGGGGGAACTCGTGGGCATACACAAGCTCTCGGGCGCGTTCTTCAAGAAGATGTGTGCCGACTACGCCACCATCGTCGAGGAGAAGCCCAAGCTCGGCTACGAGTATGAGCTGCTCCACATGTCGCAGGCCGTGAGCCCTGTCTATGTGCTCAACGCCCATGACGTGAGCTGGTATGAGATTGATGATGAGCAAGACCTCCACTATGCGGAGGAGCACGTGGTAAACCGACTGTGATGAGCGACGACAGACAACAACTCCTGGCCCGCCTCATGCGGGCCATGGTGGCCTATGACCGGGGCGACGTGCCCCGTGTGCAGCACTTCGTGAAGGTGCACGACTTCGCTCGCACCATCGCGCTCCTGGAGGGCATGGCGCCCAGCGGGCGTTTCGTGCTCGAGGCTGCGGCCATCCTCCACGACGTGGGCATCCACGCCTCCGAGGCACGCTATGGCGACAGCGGTGGCAAGCACCAGGAGGAGCTCGGGCCTGCCGAGGCACGCAAGGTGCTGGCCGGGGTGGGTGGCTTCTCCCCTCATGAGGTGGAGCGCATCTGCTGGCTCATCGCCCATCACCACACCTACACGGGGGTGACGGCCCTCGACCACCGCATCCTGCTCGAGGCCGACTTCCTCGTCAACTCGTTTGAGGACCGCCTGTCGGCCGAGAGCATCGCCACCTTTCGCGACCGCGTGTTCCGCACACCATCGGGTCTCGCCCTGCTCAGCGACATGTGGGGGCAGTAGCGTGGGCGGTCTTGACAGGTTTTTTCACGCTTTTCCATCCCACACCATTGAGAAGCCAACACCGTGACGGGGGCTGGCTATAAAAAATCATCAAAAAAACGGATTACTGTTCTATGGATGCCACACCAGCAGGGAAGAGTTGGCACTATTTCACCTTGATGCCGAAGGCACAGTAGGTGAGATAGACGGCACAGAGCAGGAGCACACAGATGCCGGCGGTGATGGTGCCGAAACTGTCAGTGGCCCACCCGATGAGCGGCGTCACGGCTCCGCCTCCCGCGACGGCCGTGATCATCAGTCCGTTGATGAGGTTGGCCTTCGCGGGATCACGCTGCACGGCCATGGAGAGGATGATGGGGAAGACGCAACTGCAAAGGAAGCCGATGAGCCCGATGAGGGAGAGGGTCAGCGTGGACGAGAACGAGCAGAAGGCAAGCGCCAGGATGACGGCGATGCACGACACGATGTTGACGCGGAAATAGACGGCAGCCGAAACCTTCGTCATGAGAAAGGCACCGAGGAAGGCTCCCACCGTACGACAGACGAAGTAGACCTGCTGGGCCATGCCTGCCTCGGCGAGGTCCCAGCCGAAGCGTTGGATGAGCACCTTGGAGGCGATGAAGTTGGTGCCGACATCGATGGCCACGGCGAAGAAGATGCCGAGGAAGAGCATGCGGATGGTCTTGTCGGACAGGATGCCGAAGGTGTCGCGCACAGTGACGGTGCTCTCCTGCCGCTCCTCGTGCGGTATGGGCGAGAGCATGAGCCAGAGGGCCGAAAGCAACGTGATGGCACCCAGCACGGGGAAGGCCAGATACCAGTTATGACGGTCGCCGTCTCCCAGCACGTTCACGGCGAAGAGCATGATCAGCGGTCCACAAAAGGAGGAGAGAGCCTTGACCACCTGGCCTGCCGTCAGACTGCTGGTGAGGAGCTTGCCCTCAGTGACGACGTTCTTGACCAGTGAGTTTTCGCTGACCTGCAGGATGGCGTTGCCGATACCGAGCGCAGCATAGCCCACCAGACAGGCCCAACTGGTGCCGACGAGGGGAACCAGCATGCCCACCATTGTCACCCCCATGCCGAGCAGGACGGTGCGCTTGCGGCCCCACTTGTTCATCCGGATGCCCACGGGCACGGAAAAAAGGAGAAACCACACGAAGACCATCGTGGGAAGGAAGCCGGCCATGGTATGGCTCCAGCCAAAGGCTTCGCGAGCGTAGTCGGACGAGACGCCAACGATGTCGCAGAAGCCCTGAATGAAAAAGGCAAAGAGAACTGCTCCGATGCAGGTGAGTTGTTTGGTTTTCATGGATGATGACGTTTTTAGTTTATAGATTGTTTCTATATATGTATATACGTATACGCCTCCGCCAACACTTTGAGAAAAATGTGATTGTTGAATTGCAAAAGGCTTTTTCGCATGATGCGAGCGAGGAGACCCTTGGGGTGAATGTAAACCCCGACGCAAGGGTCTCATCTCGCCAAATTCGGGAAGAGCCTCACAAATCGCCGAGTGAGTTCGATCGCCCTCATCATTATTTCCTGTTTGCGACATTCGCGGATGGCACCCGAGAAACTGAGCCAAAAGCTTGTCATTTTAGACAATAGTTGCTAACTTTGCAAATATATCTGCGATTATCAGCCCCCCCATCACAAATACCACCAAGACCATGAAGACAACGACACTGCTGAGCCTGACCGTAAGCCTGCTCATGTCAGCAACCACTTTTGCGCAGACGGCCAACCGCGCCACCCACTACTCCATCCTCACCACATCGCCCGAGCAGCACATCCGGCACTTCGGGGCGAGCGACGCCTGGAGCATGCAGTTTATCGGACTATGGCCCGACAAGCAGCAAGAACAGATTGCCGACTGGCTGTTCAGCACCGAGAACGACGCGACGGGCAAGCCCAAGGGCATAGGCCTCTCCATCTGGCGATTCAACCTGGGTGCCGGAAGCGAGGAGCAGGGCAACGCCGCACAGATACAACGCGGCACGCGCACCGAGTGTCTTCTCAAGGCTGACGGGACCTACGACTGGAGCAAGCAAGCTGGCCAACGCCACTTCCTGCAGTTGGCCAAGCGGCGTGGCGTGCCTTACTTCCTGGCCTTCTGCAATTCAGCACCGGTCTACTACACACAAAACGGACTGGCCACCAACACAGGGCGCGGCGCAACGATCAATCTCAAGGATGACTGTTACGGCAAGTTCGGCGAGTTCATAGCCACCGCACTCAAGGGCATCGAGGAGCGTGACGGCATCCACTTCGACTATATCAGTCCGGTCAACGAGCCTGACGGCCACTGGAACTGGCTGGGACCGAAGCAAGAGGGCAGTCCCGCCAACAACCGAGAGGTGGCCCACGTGGCCAAGGAGGTGAGCCGTGCGCTCGTCAGGCAGAAGATCAACACACAGATACTCGTCAACGAGTCGAGCGACTATCGCTGCCTGCTGGGCACCCACATGGCCGGCTGGCAACGGGGCAACGAGATCAGTGCCTTCTTCACCAAAGACAGCACCAAGACTTATCTGGGAAACATCCGCCAACTGCCGCGACTCATCGGCGGACACAGTTACTGGACCAACACGCCGATACCCTACATGCGAGACATCAGGATGAAGCTCCGCGAGGCGTGCCGACAGCAAGGCATCAGTTTCTGGCAGACTGAGACATGCATCATGAGCAATGACGAGGAGATAGGAGGAGGCGGCAACTATGACTTCTCGATGAAGACGGCACTCTACGTGGCTCGCATCATCCACCATGACCTGGTGTATGCCAATGCCGAGAGCTGGAGCTGGTGGCGTGCGGCCGGCGGCAACTACCGCGACGGCCTGATACGCATCTACAGCCAGGATGGCTGGAAGAGCGGGTGGGCTGTCGACTCCAAGCTCCTCTGGGCCTTGGGCAACTACAGCCGCTTCGTACGTCCCGGTGCACAACGCTACGACATCGCCACCACGGCACCCGACGGGAAAGCCGTTGACGAGGGATACAACGATCCTTATGGTGTGATGTGCTCGGCCTACAAGAACACCGACGGCAAATGGGTGGCGGTGGCCATCAACTACTCGGAGGAAGTGAAGCCTGTCGACATCAGCCTTGACCGGGGCGAGAGAAGGCAGTGGCAACTCTATCGCACCAGCGATGTCTCTGCCGAGAGCCTCGCGCCTGTGGGCACTTGCCAAGGCGAGGCCCTGCTGGCGCCTCGCAGCATCACGACCTTCGTGGAACGATAACAATAAGGGGAGGGCACAGCCCTCCCCCACTGTTTTTCACATGTCCTTTCTATCGTTTCAACACAACTGTTCCCTTAACAACGGCAGGGATCTCACTCGTCCTGTCAGCCCAAGTCTACCACAGTGATGCCGGCACCGCCAAACTGCACATGCTCATCGCGCACATGAGTGACGTTGGGTTCCGAGGCGAGGTACTGGCGGATGAGCTGGCGGAGGATGCCGTTGCCCTTGCCATGGAGGATGCGCACACGGGGCATGCCCACGAGGATGGCATCATCGATGAAGTATTGCACGGCCTGCAGGGCCTCGTCGCCACGCATGCCACGCACGTCAAGATCTTGCTTGAAGTTCTTGCGGTGGCTGTCGATGGTGTCTTGGGTCATGTGCGACATCTTGTAGCTTTGCAATCCGTCACGCAGCTCGTCCATCTTGGTCGGTTGCGCACTGGCCGTCGTGTCCGACGCCGCTGTCGGCGCGGCGGCAAGCAACAAGCGGTCCAAGGGCAGCTTCGTACGCATATCACCGAAGATGACTGTGGCCATCTTGCCACTGAGGCTCTCGACAGTACCCTCCGACTTGGAACCTCGCATGCGCACCCTGTCGCCCACGACAATGACGTTGTCGCGCACCTTCTGCTCGCGCACGGCCGCCGACCGCAGTGCCTCGGCAGCGCGCAGCTCGTCGTCTTTCTTTTTCTTGCGACGCTCCTCGTGGCGGGCCTTGCGGGCCTTGATCTGCTCGATCTTGCGGGCTATCTTGTCGTCCTCGGCCTTGGTGTCGAAGGTCTCCACGTCTTGCTTGAAGCCCTCCAGTTCCTGGCGGATGCGGCGTGTCGACTCGCGTTCGGCCTGCTGTTCGCGTATCTCACGAATGGTGTTCTCTATCTTGCGGTTGCTCTCCTTCAGCAGGTCTTCGGCCTCTTGCTTGGCCTTGGCCAGGATGTCGCGGCGCTCACGCTCCACGGCGGTAATGTCGTGCTCATAGTGGTCGATCTGCTCCTGCAGCCGCTTCTCCTGCTGATGGATGGTCTGTCGTTTCTGCTCCCAGTAGCGCTTGTCGCGCACGATGTCCTGTAGGTACTTGTCACTCTGGATGTAGTCGGAGCCCACAATCTCAGAGGCTTCGCGGATCACCTCCTCGGGGATGCCCGTCTTGCGGGCGATCTCGATGGCAAACGAACTGCCAGGCTGTCCGATGGCCAACTGGAAGAGAGGGCGCATCTCGTGGCGGTCATAGAGCATGGCGCCGTTGGCGATGCCCTCATGGGAGTCGGCATAGTGCTTGAGATTCTGGTAGTGGGTGGTGATGACGCCCCATGCCTGCCGCTTCACAAACTGGTTGAGCACGGCCTCAGCCATGGCACCGCCTATCTGCGGCTCAGTGCCCGTGCCAAACTCGTCGATGAGCAACAGCGTGCGGGCGTTGGCCTGGCGCATCATGATCTTCATGTTGAGCAGGTGGGAGGAGTAGGTCGAGAGGTCGTTCTCGATGCTCTGCTCGTCGCCGATGTCGATCATGAGGTTTTGGAAGACGCCTATCTTCGACCGCTCGCTCATGGGAACAGACAGCCCGCACTGCACCATGTACTGCAACAGGCCTACGGTCTTCAGGCACACCGACTTGCCGCCAGCGTTGGGGCCCGAGATGATGAGGATGTGACGCTGGGGCGTAAGCGTGATGTCGAGCGGCACCACCGACTTGTCCTGCTTCTGAAGGGCGAGCCAAAGCAATGGATGGCGAGACTGTATCCAGTCGATGACAGGAGCCGCCTCCACCTCAGGCTCCATGGCACCCATGAGGGCGGCCACCTCGGCCCGAGCGCGGATGAAGTCGATCTCCGCCAGCAGTTCGTAGGAATAGGCCAGTTCGCGCACATGGGGGCGCACCAACTTGGTGAAATCGACGAGAATGCGCACCACCTCACGGCGCTCGTCGGCCTCCAGCTCGCGGATGCGGTTGTTGGCCTCCACCACCTCGGCGGGCTCCACAAAAACAGTCTTGCCCGTGGCCGACTCGTCGTGGACGATGCCCTTGATCTTGCGCTTCAGCCCCGGTGCAATGGGCACCACGAGACGGCCGTCGCGCAGCGTCGGGGTGACATCCTTGTCGACGAGGCCCTCACTCTGGGCGGCGCGCAGTATGCTGTTGAGCGTGCGCGACACACTGCCTTCCGACCTGCGCAGCTCCGACCGGATGCCGGCCAGGGCGGGCGACGCCGTGTCTTTCACCCGGCCATACTTGTCGAGAATCGCGTCGATGCGGCGCACAATGTCGGAGAAGGTAAGCACGCCGTCGGTGAGCTCATGGAGGGACGGATAATCGTAAACTCCCTCATCACTGCCCCTATTGAGGAAGGACACGATGGCACCGATGGTCTCAAGCGAACGGCGGAGGTCGAACATCTCGCCCTCCTCGAGGTGCGTGCCCTCCAGGCGGATGCGCTTGATGGCCTGGCGCATGTCGAAGAAATACTGCAGAGGAAAATCGTCGGCCTCGGTCTGCAGGCGACGAAACTCGCGTGTCTGGCTGAGCAGGGTGTTGATTGTGGCCACGTCGTCACAGAAGGACATGGCGTCCACCTTGTCCTTGCCGAGCTGGCTGAGGCAACGTCCCTTGAGCAACGAGCGGATCTCGCCAAACTGTATCTTGTTTTCGAAATTGCTGGGATAAATCATGCTGCAAAGTTACACAAAAAAATCACGGCTGCAGGCCTTTTTCTTCGTTTGATTTGTTAATTTTGCGTAGCGAAAGACAATTATAACGCTGATTGCTGATGAAAGAACTCGTGTTGAGATCTGCCACGACGGCCGACGCGCCCCGGTTGGCGGAAATCTACAACCATTACATCCTGCACTCCACGGCCACCTTTGAGACTGCGCCCGTGACCGACGCAGAGATGGCCCGGCGCGTGGCCGACATCTCGGGGAGCTATCCCTATTTCGTGGGATTGAGGGAGGATCGCATCGTGGGCTACTGCTACGCCCATCCGTGGAACGTGCGGGCGGCCTGCAAGGGCCATTCGCTGGAGACCACGGTCTACGTGGACCATGAGGCTGAGCGCCATGGTGTCGGAACGGCCCTCATGCGCCACCTCATCGACCATTGCCGGCAGGCCGGATGCCATGCGCTCGTGGCCAACATAACCGACCGCAACAAGCCCAGCATGCGGATGCACGAGAAGCTGGGTTTCTGCCTCGTCGGGCATTATCGGGAGGTGGCCGTGAAAATGGGACAGGTGCTGGGAACGATGGCCTACGAGTTGTTGATCTGAGGGCTAACGAGCGAAACCAAAATGACCATGACACATTTCGACCCCATGCGCCGCAAGCGCCAGCAACTACCCGACGACGAGGCCTTGTCGCTCCTCGGCGAAGCCACGTCGGGCGTGCTCTGCCTACTCGATGAACAAGGCTATCCCTATGGAGTGCCATTGAGCTATGTGTATGCTGACGGCAAGTTGTATTTCCATTCGGCCACGAAAGGCCACAAGATAGACGCCATCCGTCATGCCGACAAGGCCTCGTTCACCGTGGTCTGCAAGGATGAGGTGCATCCGGAGACCTTCACCACCCATTTCCGCAGCGTGATATGTTTCGGTCGAATGCGGATCGTCAGCGAAGAGAAGGATAAGCTCATGGCCTTGCGATTGCTGGGCAGACGATACAACCCCGGCGATGAGCAAGCGCTGGATGCCGAGATACAGGGATCGCTGAGTCACGTGGTGGTGATGGAGCTCTCCATAGAGCATGTCAGGGGCAAAGAAGCCATCGAACTGGTCCGGCAGAGGCACGATAGGGTGCCTTGCGCACGATAAAGCCCTTGCCCCTCCCACCTGACAGGTGCCCCCTCCCACAAGACATCGCCCGCAAGGCCGACAGGGGTGCCGCGCATAAGGCCATATAGTGTAGAGCGCGCAAAACCGCCCGTGAGCCTACGTGCAGTTACCCTAAAAATCGTCGGCTTGGTGCCCACAGGGTCATCGGCCATGGTGTCCGTAAGCCGCGCAACATCGCCGAGACAATGGTTCCTGCAAGGTGTACCCGTGAAATAAAAACTTGCGGAAAATGACAAAAATGCGATCTGACTCCAAAAAAACTTCAAAAACATTTGGTGAAACCATCAAAAAGCCGTAACTTTGCACTCGCAAAAAGCCAAGGCCACAAGCCAAAGCTTATTGTCCGGCTTCATGCCAATCCGTTACGCATCATTTAGATGTCGTCAAGGAGAGATGGTAGAGTGGTCGATTACACCGGTCTTGAAAACCGGCGTACCGAGAGGTACCGGGGGTTCGAAT
>DJOV01000067.1 GCA_002437285.1 Prevotella sp. UBA6429
TTATCCCGAACTGGGGTATATTCTGACTGCAAGATGCTGCAAGTTGGGGCTGAGACAGTCATCATGACATCACGATGACAAAAAAAATCCCAACTGCACATGTTTTGGCAGTTGGGATTTATGTGTAAGTGTCCACTTGTGTATTCCTCTTTGGAGAAACTTTCACGATAAGGAAACGCTTGCCCTGTTGTCATACAGTGTCAAGGATGCACCTTGAAGCGGATGCGGAACATGTGTGTCATCTCGTCCCAATTGGTGCCGAGCATCTCAAAACGACCAATCTGTGCGGTGGAGCGCACGTGCTTGCCGATGCAGGGACACACGTCGAAATCGCCGATTCGAACCAGCCGAAGGGTTTCCGAGGCGTCTTCTGGCAGGCGGTCAGTCTTCACGCCGGCCGGCAGGTGATTGCGGTCCACATATTCGAAGGTGACAGGCAGGTCGGCTTCTATCAGCTCGTTCATCTTGTCTTCGATGGCCTTTTCCTCTTGCCGTGATGGCTTATGGTCGAGCTTATAGCTGATTTTGCTCTTCTTGCGCTCGATGTGGGCGTTGGATGAGCGCTCGCAGCCAAACATGCGAATCATGACTTGGTTGAGCAGATGCTCTGCCGTGTGTGCCGGTGGGAACTCTTCCTTGTTGTGAGCATTCAGCTCGTAAGACTTGTTTTCCATCTGTATGCTGAATTTCAAGATGTTGCCAGAGTAAGCCGCCACGTCCATCTCCACGATTCCGTCTTTCTTGAGAGAGAGCGTAGTGTGTTCGCCTGTCAGCAGATTGGTCGCCTCCACTTCGCACTCAGGCAAATGCAGGAAGTCGAAAGCGTGTCCCGGGATGGTCACTCCGACATGGGCAGCGTCGCCCGAGAAGTTGGCTACCACCAACAGCGCCTCTTCTTCTTTTTTGCGTAAGAATGCATAGTGATGGCGCGGATTGAACAGTGGAGACTGCGGGTTGACATACATGAGGTCGAAGAAATCGCCTTCGCGGATGGTCTTTTCCTCGTTGGCCATGCACAGCACCTTCTGGTAGATGCTCATGAGCCGTTTTTCCTCTTGCGTGAGATGGCGACGGTCATAATGGCCGCGGCGAAGCGTGTCGACACACCAATAGTCGAAGATGGTGGTGAGCCCGTCGCGTCCGGAGAAGCCCTCAGCATCCATGCCGCGCTCGCCCAGTTCCTGTCCGGCGTAAATCATGACAGGATTGTCGCGAAGCAAGGCCGAAACAATCAGTCCGGGGATAGCCTTTTGGCCGTCGCCACAGAAGAAGTCGCTGGCAATGCGCTGCTCGTCATGGTTCTCGAGGAAATAGAGCATGTGGTCCTTGATGTCGTCCACGCTCTGCCAATAGTAGGTGATGCTGCTTGCTGGACGGCGGTTGCAGATGACGTCGCGCAGACAATCGTACATGCCCACCTTGTCGTAGAGGTAGTCGAAGCCGGCCTGAACATACGTGCGATATTGTGCCGTGTCATAGACCTCGCCGATGAACACCAGTTGCGGATGACGCTCCTTCACGATGCGCGTGGCATAGCTCCAGAAGTTGTGGGGCACCATCTCTGCCATGTCACAACGGAACCCGTCGATGTTCTTCGAAGCCCAGAAGAGCAGGATATCTGTCATCTTGCTCCAGGTGCTCGGTATGGGATCGTAGTGGTAGCTGCGTCCTCCGGCGTCACAATAGTCGACACCATAATTGAGCTTTACGGTCTCGTACCAGTCGTTGGCATCAGGATGGTTGTCGAAGCGGTCGTTGCCGGTGCATTTGGCGGGAAACTCCACGTAGGGGTCTTCGCCAGCAGGTGTGGCTGTGGGGGCAACAAAGGGTTGGCCCGGGCAGTAGTAGAAGTTGTTGGCAGGTGAGAAATGCTTGTTGACATCATCACCTTCGCCCAGGTCGGCAACGCCTTCTGGTCGGCAGATGGAATGGTATTCGCGTGCAACATGATTGGGCACGAAGTCGATGATGACCTTCATGCCTGCGTTGTGGATGCGGGCCACCAACTGTTCAAACTCATCCATGCGGCGGTCTACGTTGACGGCGATGTCGGGATCGATATCGTAGTAGTCGACAATGGCGTAGGGTGAGCCAGCCTTACCCTTCACCACAGCGGCATGTTGGCGTGGAATGCCATACTGGCTGTAGTCGGTGGTAGTGGCATGACGGATGACACCCGTGAGCCACACATGGGTAAATCCCATGTCGTGGATGCGACGCAGATGAAGCGTGTCCAAATCGTTCATCTTTCCCACCCCGTTCTCTTGCAACGAGCCGCCAGCCTTGCGTGTCTGGTTCTTGTTGCCAAAGAGGCGGGGGAGAAGTTGGTATATGATGATTTTCCTATTCATTGATTATCGTAGGAAACATCATTCTTATGCGATGCCGTGAGCTGTGACAGCCTTGTCGATGCGACCGATCATGCCTTGCAGCGCCTTGCCGGGGCCGCACTCCAAGAAGTCGTCAGCACCATCGGCAATCATGTTCTGCACGGTCTTTGTCCAACGCACGGGCGAAGTGAGCTGTGCGATGAGGTTGGCCTTGATCTCTGCGGGATCCATGTGTGCGGCAGCATCCACATTCTGGTAAACGGGGCACTTCGGAGCCTTCACCTCTGTCTTCTCGATGGCAGCCTGGAGCTCCTCCTTGGCGGGCTGCATCAGCGGAGAGTGGAAAGCACCACCTACGCGGAGCGGCAGGGCACGCTTGGCGCCAGCGGCCTTCAGCTTCTCGCAAGCCTCTGTAATGGCCTCGCTCTCACCGGAGATGACCAACTGCCCGGGGCAATTGTAGTTGGCTGCGACGACCGTCTTGCCGCCTTTGCTGATTTCGGCGCAGATTTCCTCAATCTTTTCGTCGGGCAGGCCGATAATGGCAGCCATGGTGCCGGGATTGGCCTCGCAAGCCTTCTGCATGGCGTTGGCACGGGCAGCCACCAAGCGCAAGCCATCTTCGAAGTTGAGGGCGCCGGCGAAGGTCAGGGCTGAAAACTCACCGAGCGAGTGGCCAGCGACCATCTTGGCGTCTTGCTCGCCCAGGCAGAGGGCAGAGATCACGCTGTGCAGGAATACAGCAGGCTGGGTGACATTGGTCTGCTTCAGCTGGTCATCGGTGCCTGCAAACATGATGTCTGTGATCTTGAAGCCGAGAATCTCATCAGCCTTGTCGAACAACTCTTTGGCCAAAGGATTATTGTCGTAGAGGTCTTTGCCCATGCCGACAAACTGTGAACCCTGTCCGGGAAATACAAATGCTTTCATTTCTTTATAGTTATTATGATATTATATACTCTGTATATTGGTGCAAAGTTAACAAAAATATCTGAATTACAGGGATGTAGCTGCAGAATACTTGGGGTGCTGCTTCGCAAAAAGTTAGCAAAAAGTTACCGAAGTGCTTACTCCATATAAAAATCCCGTTTGCCGGAAAGACAAACGGGATTTCAATATTCTGCTTTGTCGGAACAGCTTACGCTTGTTCCTTCCTTATGCTCTGATTACTCAGCGGCGGGAGCTTCCTCCTCTGCTGCGGCGGGAGCAGCCTCCTGAGCCTCTTCGGCCTTGGGAGCCTCCTCAGCGGCGGGCTCGGCGACAACCTCCTCGGCCTTCTCGGCAACAACCTTCACAGGAACCTTCACCTCAACATCCTTGAAGAAGTGGACGGTAGCCTCAAACTCACCGACCTTCTTGATGTCGTGCATGGTGATGATCTTGCGGTCGATCTCAATGCCCTTCTTGCCCAACTCCTCAGCGACGGTGGCGGCGTTGACTGAGCCATAGAGGTGGCCAGTGGCGGCAACCTTGGCGACAACGACAACCTCGACATCCTTCAGAGCGGCAGCGCGCTTCTCTGCGTCAGCCTTGGCAGCGGCAATCTTGTTGGCCTGCTGCTTCAGGTTCTCCGCGAGCACCTTCTTGGCGCTCTCTGAGGCGATAACGCCCTTGCCTGTGGGGATGAGGTAGTTACGGCCGTAGCCGTTCTTCACCTTAACAATCTCGTTCTTGTATCCAAGTCCGATGATATCTTCCTTCAGTATGATTTCCATATCTTAGCCTCCTTTTCTATTACTTCAACAAATCGGTTACGTATGGAAGCAGTGCGATCTGGCGGGCACGCTTGACAGCCTGGGCCACACGACGCTGATACTTCAGTGAAGTGCCTGTGATGCGGCGGGGAAGAATCTTGCCCTGCTCGTTGAGGAACTTCTTCAAGAACTCGGGATCCTTGTAGTCAATGTACTTGATGCCGCTCTTCTTGAAACGGCAATACTTCTTCTTCTTGGTGTCGATAGAAGGAGCGGTCAAATAACGGATTTCTGAATTTTTCTGCTCTGCCATAATTAAGCCTCCAATTTTTTACCCAGTTTGGCACGACGCTTCTCAGCGTAAGCAACAGCGTGCTTGTCGAGCTTCACGGTCATGTAACGAATTACTCTCTCATCGCGGCGGTAACCGGTCTCGAGAGTGTCAATCACTGATGGCTCAGCCTTGAATTCCAACAGGCAGTAGAAACCTGTAGACTTCTTCTGAATAGCATAAGCCATCTTCTTCAAGCCCCAGGCCTCTTCGTTCAGAATCTCTGCACCTTTGTCGGTGAGCATCTTCTTGAATTTAGCGACCGTTTCCTTCATCTGTTCATCAGACAAAACGGGAGTCAAAATGAAAACGGTTTCGTATTGATTCATACTACTTTGAATAGAAATTAATTGTTGTTTTGCAAAATGCGGGTGCAAAGGTACAAATAAGTTTGCAGAAAATGAGGTCGGCCGCATGATTTTTTTCTTATTTAACACAAAAAATAGATGCATGCACACCTTTTCTTGTTACTTTTGCACTCGTCATGAAGAAACATTTGCTTCGTATAGCCCACTTCTTGCAAGCATACTCCGCATGGTTAGGCCTGCCCTTGGTCTATGTGGGGGTGCTTTTGATGGTGGCGTTCTATGTGGCGGGACTGACCGACCACAATTTTTTCCTTCTATTCCCTCTGGCGCTTATTGTTGCTGGCGTCATGGGGCATGTGCGCCACGAGAAATCGGCTGGGGAATACTGACGTCCATTTGCAAGGCGCAAAGGGCGGCGAACATGCTGTAGTGGCAGTCCGCCGCCTCTTTAGTGGTTCGAAAGGTGTTTAATCTTCCTCGGGCACAATCAGTTTGTAGCCTTGTCCGTGGATGTTGATGATCTCAATCTGGTCGTCATCCTTCAGGTGCTTGCGCAACTTGGTGATGTAGACATCCATTGAGCGTGCGTTGAAGTAGTTGTTGTCAATCCAGATGGCGCGCAAGGCGTCGTCTCGCTTGAGAATTTCGTTGGCGTGTGAGCAGAGCAAGGCCAACAGCTCGTTTTCCTTGGTGGTGAGCTTGGTCTGCTTGTCGCCTATGATGAGCAGCTGCTTCTGTGTGTCAAAGGTGAAGCGGCCGATTTTGTACATGGTGTTTTCCTTGTTCTTCTTTCCCTTCACGCGGCGCAAGATGGCCTCCACGCGCTTCACAAGCTCTTCCATGGAGAACGGCTTGGTCATGTAGTCGTCGGCGCCTATGTCGAAGCCTTCGAGCACGTCCTCCTTCTGCGCCTTGGCAGTCAGGAAGACGACGGGCACTTGTGAGTTGATCTGACGAATGTCTTGAGCCAGCGTGAAACCGTCCTTCTTGGGCATCATCACATCCAGGATGCAGATGTCAAACTTATCCTTTGTGAACTCGCGGAAGCCTGCCTCGCCATCGGGGCACAGCACAGCATCGTAGCCTTTGGCTATGAGATATTCGCAAAGAAGCGTACCGAGGTTCTCGTCGTCTTCGCAAAGCAGAATCTTAACTTTTTCTTCCATAATATTCTCTTTTTAGTTTATGATCGTTTTGTTCTTGTTATGTCCAGCGCGGTTGATTTCCCATTTAGTCTTTGATGACAGGCAGTTTAATGGTAAACTTGGTGCCCTTGCCGTATTCGCTCTCTACCTTGATGTCGCCATCGTGGAGGTCGACCACCTTCTTGACGTAGGCCAGGCCGAGCCCGAATCCTTTCACGTCATGCACATTGCCGGTGTGTACGCGGTAAAACTTGTCGAAGATTTTCTTCAGGTTTTCTTTCTTCATGCCCATGCCAGTGTCTTCCACTGACAAGAAGAGGTGCTGGTCGTCGTTCCAGGTCTTGAGGTAGACATTGAGCGGCTTGTCGGGCTGCCGGTACTTCACCGCGTTGTCGAGCAGGTTGAAGATGACGTTTTGGAAATGCACCTCATCCACGTAGATGGTTGAGTCGACGGCTCCTACGTCCACGTATACCTTTCCGCCAGTGTGTTCCACACGAAGCGTGAACGAGTTGGCGATGGTTTCCATCATCTCGTTGAGGTCGAGGCGCTTTTTCTTGAAGGTCGACTTTTTGCGGTCGAACATGGACATCTGCAGCACCTTCTCGACAAGGAAGCGCAAGCGCTTGGTCTCGTCTGTGACGATGCCCGTGAGGTGCTTCATCATCTTCTCGCTCTTGGGCACGCTGTCGTCATTGAGCATCTGTGCGGCCAGTGAAATGCTGGCGATAGGTGTCTTCAGCTCATGGGTCATGTTGTTGATGAAGTCGTTTTTCATCTCGCTGTAACGTTTCTGGCGGAACACCACCACGATGGTGAAGATGAACGTGATGAGAAGGATCAGCGTGAACACCACGCTGGGAATCATGAACCGCACGCTCGAATAGATGTAGCTGTTGATGTCAGGGAAGTGCACGCGCACCACGCCCATCTTTGAGGCTGGATCGTTGCGGAAAAGCACTTGCGAGTAGGTGAACTCAATGCCCTCGTCCGTGTAGTCAGGGCAACGGTAGACCTCGCGTCCATCCTGGGTAGTGACGGTGAAGTGGTAGGGGATGTTGACGCCATTGTTCATCAGCTCCGCCTTGAGGTCTTGGTCGAGTATCTTGAAGTTGATACGCTCTTTCAGAGGCTTGTCAGAGGCTGAGTAGAGCATGTTCATTACCACTTCGTCGAGCAAGGCCTTTTGGTAGACATAGCGGTTTTTCACAATCTCCTGCAGCGATTTGCTGGCGGCGTCGTTTGAGTTGCGATCGTTTTTCAAGATCATCGCCTTGGGCATCTGTGCCGGCTTGGTGGAGATGGTCTTCAGCTCAAAAGAAGAGTACACGGTCCCGTCCTTGCCCTTGACGGCAAACTGATGGGAACGCTGCACGGTGCCATCGTCCGGATTGCCCGAGCGTGTCCCCGTGCTGTCCATGCGGTAAGCGTGGCGCTCGGTCTCGTTGACATCTTTCTCCAAGTAGCGCAATGTCTCATTGAGTTCCAGGTTGCGCGAAGCTTGGTAGAGGGCGCGGTTCACGCTTTCGTCGAACTGCTCCTTCTTCATATTGGCCATTTCCTGAATGTATGTCAGCTGCAAACCCAGCAGAATGACAAAGGACAGGCCCATGATGATGGCTATGAACCAAATGGTTTTCTTCTTCATGTTGGCAAAGATAAAGAAAATCTTAATCCGTTAACATCTTTCTGTTAAGAATTTGCTTGTATTTTAACGAAATTAACCAAAATAGACTATTTTACTTGCAAATATGCAAATAACGCATGTCGGTGAACGTGTCGAATGAGTTGTCTTTGACCTTTTGTAATAGGGGTGAGATGAGCTCGGAGCATTCCATATCTTGCCTTTGGATAATTCAAACATGCTATGTGCGAAAGCGGACCATTTAGGCAGTGGCATATCTTTCCTGACATAGAGGCTTGCCTGGACAACGTTTTTGTGTGAAGATGGCGACAAATTTGCGCGATGGGTGACAAATCTTGCCAAGAATGTCATCTTGGGCTGGGGAAGTACCCTTGGCATGCTTATTGCAAATGGCGGGTTGAAAGCCGAAGCCAATGGGGCAGAGGCAAAACAGATAACAAACAGAAATCCCGACGGAACCGAAAGGCAAAGAGAGGATGAGAAACTAAAAAAATAGAAAATAGGAGGTATTTACCATGTTGTTGGATCGTAGAAACAATTATTCAAATTGGTTGACCAACTTGTTTGATGACACATTCTTTGATACGGGCTCAATGACAAACTGCAGCGCCACTGCTCCTGCGCTCAATGTGAAGGAGACGGGTGAGAACTATATCATGGAACTGGCAGTACCTGGCCTGAAGAAGGAGTGGGTGCGCTTGAACATCACCAATGAAGGCTTGCTTCATGTGGCCATAGAGAACAAGATGGAGCACAAGGAGGAGGCCAAAGAAAACAAGAACGAGAAACATGAGCACTATCTGCGCCGTGAGTTTAGCTATGGCAACTATGAGCAGAGCTACACACTCCCCGAGGATGTGGACCGTGACAAGATAGCCGCCAGTGTGAGCGATGGCATCCTGACCATTACCATACCGAAGGTTACTCCGGAACAAGAGGCGAAAGTGTTGAAGAACATCGAAGTGAAATAATGATTTCGGGCATTTAAATCGCTCATTCGCACGAAAGAAGGGCGATGGCTCGAATAAGCAAAGAAAGGCGCGTCAATTTCAGTTGGCGCGCCTTTCTTTGCTTCATAACACTGCTTTCAGAATGTGCAGAATATACGTTACAGGCTTAAGAACAGAGACAATAGCCTGTTTCCCAGACCATTGTCTCTTATTCCACTAATTATTAGCATTCGGAATTTATTCCTCCACAGCAGCCTGCGCCGCTGCAAGGCGTGCGATAGGCACGCGGAACGGAGAGCAGCTCACGTAGTTGAGACCCACGCGGTGGCAGAACTTCACGGAAGAAGGCTCGCCGCCATGCTCGCCGCAGATGCCGCACTTCAGGTCGGGGTTAGCTGAGCGGCCCTTCTTGACGCCCATCTCCACGAGCTGTCCGACGCCTGTCTGGTCAAGTACCTGGAACGGGTCGACCTCGAGAATCTTGTTGTCGAGATAAGTGGGCAGGAAGCGGGCCACGTCATCGCGGCTGTAGCCAAATGTCATCTGCGTCAAGTCGTTGGTGCCGAAGCTGAAGTAGTCGGCATGCTTGGCGATCTGGTCGGCTGTGAGGGCTGCGCGCGGAATCTCTATCATGGTTCCCAACTTGTAGTCGATCTCCATGCCTTCCTCGGCGAAGAGCTCCTTGGCAGCCTTCTTGATGACCTCCTGTTGCTGCTCGAGCTCCTTGTAGGTGCCCACGAGTGGCACCATGATCTCTGGCATGGGCTTGTAGCCTTGTCTCTTCAAGCGGATGGCGGCACCCAGGATGGCCTTGGTCTGCATGGCTGTGATTTCAGGATAGGTGATGCCCAAACGGCAACCACGCAAGCCCAGCATAGGATTGCTTTCCTTGAGCGACTCCACGCGCTGCTGGATTTCAGCGAGCGTCTTGCCGGTCTCCTCGGCCAGCACTTCCTGCTCCTTGACACCCTTGGGCACGAATTCGTGCAAGGGCGGATCAAGCAGACGGATGTTGACGGGCATGCCGTCCATGTATTTCAGAATGCCGTAGAAGTCGTTGCGCTGCAAGGGAAGCAATTTGTCGAGAGCTTTCTCGCGGTCTTCCTTCGTGTCGGCGAGGATCATCTCGCGCATGGCCTTGATCTTGTCTTTCTCGAAGAACATGTGCTCGGTGCGGCAAAGGCCGATACCCACGGCACCGAAGCGGCGTGCCACCTCAGCGTCGTGAGGCGTGTCAGCATTGGTGCGGACCACCATCTTGGTGTATTTGTTGCAGAGATCCATCAGCTCGGCAAAGTAGCCGGATACCTCAGCGGGCTTGGTTTTCACCTCACCGAAATAGACCTCGCCAGTGGAACCGTTCAGCGAGATGTAATCGCCCTCGTGGAGCACGGTGCCGTCAATTTCCACTGTGCGCGACTTGTAGTCGACGTTGATGGCGCCTGCGCCGCTCACGCAACACTTACCCATGCCACGAGCCACGACAGCTGCGTGTGAAGTCATGCCGCCACGAGCAGTCAGGATGCCCTCTGCGGCTGACATGCCTGCGAGGTCTTCGGGGGAAGTCTCTATGCGGACCATCACCACCTGGTGACCGTCGTCATGCCACTTGGCGGCATCGTCGGCAAAGAACACGATCTGTCCGCAGGCTGCACCCGGCGAAGCGGGAAGTCCGCGTGTCAAGACGCGGGCGGTGCCCAGAGCCTCTTTGTCGAAGACTGGGTGGAGCAACTCGTCGAGCTTGTTGGGCTCGCAGCGCTCCAGGGCCGTTTTCTCGTCGATGAGGCCTTCGTGCAGCAGGTCGATGGCAATCTTCACCATGGCTGTGCCCGTGCGCTTGCCGTTACGGGTCTGGAGGAACCACAGTTTGCCTTCCTGCACAGTGAACTCCATGTCTTGCATGTCGTGGTAGTGCTTTTCAAGCTTGTCCTGCAGCGTGTTGAGCTGATTGTAGAGCTCTGGCATGGCCTCTTCCATGGATGGGAACTTGGTGGCGCGGATTTCTTCAGCGATTCCTTGCTGCTTGGCCCAACGAAGTGAGCCTTCCTTGGTGATTTGCTGCGGTGTGCGAATGCCAGCCACCACATCCTCGCCTTGGGCGTTGATGAGGTACTCGCCATTGAAACGGTTGTCGCCCGTGGCGGCGTCGCGGCTGAAGCACACACCTGTGGCTGACGTGTCGCCCATGTTACCGAAGACCATGGCCATCACGGTCACGGCCGTGCCCCACTCTTGGGGTATGCCTTCCATCTTGCGGTAGAGGATGGCACGCTCGTTCATCCAGCTGTCGAACACAGCGCAGATGGCGCCCCACAACTGATCGACCGGGTTCTCGGGGAAGTCGGAACCAGTCTGCTTCTTGATGGCTTCCTTGAAGAGGGTTACCAGCTGCTTCAGCTCGTCCACGTTCATCTCGTTGTCGAGCACGATGCCACGCTGGCCCTTCACCTTTTGAATAATGGCCTCGAAAGGATCGATGTCGTCCTTGTTGACGGGCTTCATGCCCAGCACCACGTCACCATACATCTGCACGAAACGGCGATAGCTGTCGTAGGCGAAGCGCTCATTGCCGGTTTTCTTGGCCAGGCCTTTCACCACTTCGTCGTTCAGGCCAAGGTTCAGAATGGTGTCCATCATGCCCGGCATGGACGCGCGGGCGCCAGAACGTACGCTGACGAGAAGGGGATTCTCGGCATCGCCAAACTTCAGGCCTATCAGTTCCTCCACATGTTTGATGCCATTGTGGACATCATCCTTCAAAAGGGCGACGACTGCATCTTTGCCCTTTTCAAAATACTCGTTGCATGTGTCGGTGGTGATGGTGAATCCTGGAGGGACTGGCACTCCGATAAGATTCATTTCGGCCAGGTTGGCACCCTTGCCACCCAGCAGGTTTCTCATGTCCGCACGACCTTCGGCTTTTCCGTTGCCGAAGAGATAGACTCTTTTTTCACTCATAGTTGATCAGGTAAAACTTATAGTTTGTTAATTATGTCAGTTTAATTATAAATTGTTCTATGGTTTTTGCTTTTGACAGGCGTGACGCAACGCTCTGGCAAGAAAGGAACGTCTTGTTCGTTGGCGCAACCTATCGTATGCAAAGATAGTGTTTTTTATCAGTTATGCAAAACATTCGGCAAAAAAAGTGCTAACTTGACATGACAAAAATGTTTGTTGGCGCAAACAATAAAAATCTTGTAACTTTTTATGACGATATTCGAATATAAATCATTATCTTTGCACTAAATAAATAATGTCAATAGATGAGTAGAAGCCGAAAGCCATTACCTATTATAGAAAATGTGACCATCGAATCGGTGGCAGCCGAAGGAAAATGTCTTTTCCACCATGGTGAGCAAGTGGTGTTTGTTCCCTTTTGTGTTCCGGGCGATGTAGTGGACATACAAATTGTGAAGAAAAAGCATCGCTACTGCGAAGGACGTGTGGCACGCCTGATAACGCCGAGCCCCGTTCGGGCCACTCCGAAGTGTGAGCACTTTGGAGTCTGCGGAGGTTGCAAATGGCAAAACCTGCCTTATGAGGAGCAGCTCAAGGCGAAACAGCAACAGGTGCACGACCAATTGACGCGCATCGGAAAGGTGGAGCTGCCGTCCTTCCGTCCCATACTCGGCTCGGTCAAGGTTTGGGAATACCGCAACAAGTTGGAGTTTGGATGCTGCGACAAACGGTGGTTCACCAAGGAGGAACTGCAAGATGAGACGCTTGACCTCAACGGCCAGGACAACTCAGCCATCGGCTTCCATATCACTGGCGCTTTCGACAAGATTTATCCCATTCGCAAGTGCTGGCTGATGGATGACCTTCACAACCAGATACGCAATGAGACGGAGCGCTATGCCAAGGAGATTGGCATGACGTTTTATGATGTCCGTGCGCAACATGGATTGCTGCGCAACCTGATGTTCCGAACTTCCAACACGGGCGAGTGGATGCTTCTCATACAGTTTCATTATGGCGAGCCGGGAGACGCTGACAAGGCACAGGAGCTGCTCCGTCATTTGGCTGATTGTTTCCCGCAGATCACGTCGCTCATCTATGTGGACAACCAAAAGGGGAACGACACCATTGGCGACTTGGAACTGACCACCTTCAAGGGAACCGATTTCATCTATGAGACGATGGAGGGGCTGCGATTCAAGGTCGGTCCCAAGAGCTTCTATCAGACCAATACGGAACAGGCCTTCCACCTTTATGGCGTAGCGAGAGAGTTTGCCCAACTCACAGGAAAAGAGCTGGTGTATGACCTCTACACCGGGACGGGAACCATCGCCAACTTCGTGGCCCGCAAGGCACAGCACGTCATCGGCATCGAGTATGTGCCCGAGGCCATTGAGGATGCCAAGGTGAATAGCCGTATCAATGGTATCGAGAACACCGAGTTCTATGCTGGGGACATGAAAGATATCCTGACGGAAGACTTCATCAAGACACATGGCCGCCCTGATGTCATCATCACCGACCCGCCACGCGCCGGCATGCACGCCGATGTGGTCAATGTCATTCTGAAGGCTGCACCCAGACGCGTCGTGTATGTCAGTTGCAATCCCGCCACACAGGCGCGAGACCTCGCCTTGATGGATGCTGACTATCGCGTGGCCGCCGTACAGCCAGTGGACATGTTCCCGCATACGCCACACGTGGAGAATGTGGTGTTGCTCGAAGCAAGAAAACAATAACGCGGTCAAACAATGAAACAGGATAGCTTATGAGAAATTTGTAAAAAACAAATAATCGCCTTGGCGCGCAAGCCCACAGCAGGTGGGCGCGCCAATGGAAAACGAGCTAACGGGGGGGGGACGTTTGACTCACACTGTCCTTACGTTCACCTTATATTAATTAACATCAAACTTAATAATCTTGCAGCACATGAAATTCTTACTTGTAGCCCTCGATTACGCATTTGCTTTCGCGATGCTTCTGATTTTTCTTGTGTTGACTCCTTTTGGAGCCAATTGGCCGCCTTACACGCTCCGGCTACTCTTTGTCTCGGCCTTCTTGGGCATGAGCCTGTCGCAAATGCTTTTCCCTGTGAACCTCGGGCGCACGTCCAACGACTCGGGACTGCTCGTCCGAAATGCACTGGGTGTCTCGTGCACCTTCATCTGTGGCACTTACATCACCATGCGTATCATCGACCATCCGGGGGTGGACGCGGGACGCTGGCTCGCGGTCATCGGCGGAGTTTTCTTCGTCACGTTCTTGATATTCCGCTACCTTGAGAAGCTTGTAATGATGCGCATGTGGTCGCGTGGCTACCACGTGGTGCGTATCATCGCCATCGGCAATGGCAAGCATTTTGTCCGTGTCGTCAAGAGCATCAAGAAAAACCCCGGACAGGGGTTTCGCATCGTCGGTTGCTACACTGATGGCGAATGTCCTGAGGGTGTTGAGATGTTGGGAACCACGGCCGACAGTTTTGACCTTATCAAGGAGAGTAAAGACATGCCGGTGGTTCCAGATGCGCTGTTGTGTGGACTGCCCATGGCCGAGAATGACGTGCTGAAGCAATATGCCAATTATTGCAACAACCGAGTCCTCCGTTTCTATTATGTGCCAAGCGACGACCATTTCAGATTACGCCTCTATCCTTTGCAGATTGGCAACGAGGAGGTCTTCACGGCGTTTCGCCTGCCCCTGTCACTCACCAACAACCGGATAGCCAAGCGCACGTTTGACATCGTGTTCTCCATCTGCGTGCTCATTCCGCTGGCCATCATCACGCCCATCATCGCGCTGGTCATCAAGTTGCAGAGTCCCGGTCCCATCTTCTTCAAGCAGGCACGCACGGGTATGGACGGGCGTACGTTCATGTGCTACAAGTTCCGCTCCATGCACGTCAACAAAGACGCGGACAAGGTGCAGGCCACCAAGGACGATCCCCGCAAGTTCCCATTCGGCAATTTCATGCGCAAGTGCAACATTGATGAGCTGCCCCAGTTCTGGAACGTGCTGATCAACGACATGAGCATCGTGGGACCACGCCCGCACATGCTCAAGCACACGGAGATGTACAGCGCGCTTCTCAACAAATACATGGTTCGCCACTTCGTGAAACCCGGCATCACGGGCTGGGCGCAAGAGACGGGCTTCCGCGGTGAGACCAAGGAACTTTGGCAGATGGAAGGCCGTGTGAAGTGCGACATCTGGTATATTGAGCATTGGACGTTTTGGCTTGACATCCGCATCATCCTGATGACCGTCAAGTCCATCTTCGTGCACGACCAGCACGCTTACTAAAGAAGGCAAGACATACCCTTCGTGGTTTTCGTCTTTGATAGACACGTCCAAACAAAATACGGGCTCTGAAGGCGGAGGAAACGTTGGCTTCCTCGGTTTTCGGGGCCCGTGCTCGTTCTAATGCAAGGCCTGCATGGGCCATGCCTCAGCATCGTAACTTCTCTCCACCTTTTGCTCCACATCGTCGGGCAGGGTGGGGAAGAAGTCAAGTCCTGTGATGCGTTCCACCTCGTCGATGCTGTTCACGTAGTCGCCCCAGGGATGTCGCTTGTCGTTGTTGCGGTAGATGAAGCCGATGGCCTGCGGAGTCTTGCCCATACGCAGGATCACCTTGAAGAACGCCTCGGGCACCACCACCTTGTTCTTTCCGATGGTCTTGTGCTTGCCCTTGTAGAGAATGGGACCACACACGATGTAGACACCGCCATACTGCTCGGCCCATTGCCGACATTGCGTCTCCAGGTTGTTCCAGTCACCGATGTTCAGCACGTGATCTTGCGGGCAGATGTTGGTCATCAGAAAAGACTGCTCCATGGCCAAGGCGTCCCACTTGTTGTCAGCCGCCGGGCACATGTGGCCGCGGTCATAGCCCGACCTTATGTAGTCGTAGGTGTCGACGCGAGGTTCGGGTACACCCTCGTCCTCATGAAACGGGATGCCCTTGCGCTTGGCACTTCCCTCCACATGTGAGGCAGTGAGATGCCATGCCACCCAGTTCGGAAGTTTGGTTGTCGGGTTGTAGGAAACCGTGTAACCCCTTCGCCTAAGGATAATCTCATTGCTGTTTTGCCGAAATGCCGGCAACTCATATCCTCCGACACTTTCGTCTGCGGCTCCTCCGACACTTTCGCCTGCGGCTCCTCCGACACTTTCGCCTTTGTTTAGCGCCTCCTCATCGTCCCTGCCTGATGGCTCCTCTTGCTGAGTTGTAGGTTCGTCAGCCACAACGCTCATGTTCTCTTTTGATTCGGTGCAGGTCTGCAAAGACTTCTTAGACACAGGTGTGCACGATGCTACGATGACGCCTAAGAACACCGCAATCCATAAGTGTTTTCTTCCGTTCATAAGCTTTTGCTTCTTTGATGGAATATTTTCCGTTTTCTTGTTTGAACTGTTCCTGGCGATAAAGTTACAAAACATTTTAAAATTTCATCATATCTCTGCAGAGGAATTTTTCTGCGAGTACTGTGTTGTTTCTGAAAAAAGAAACTTACCCAACAGAGAACAAGTTGTAGCTTTGTGCGAAAGCTAACGCTTCATTCATGGAGCTTACGCCCAATTTGTCAAAAAGACGCTCTTTGTGAGTTTTTATGGTGTTGATGGATTTGCAAAGGTCATTTGCAATTTGTTTCGAGCTTAATCCTTCAGCAGCTCTCAAAAGAATTGCTTTTTCCAAGAGGGTTAATCCCATAAATTCCTTGCAAAGTAGAAATTTTCTTTTGCTTATGTCGTATGAATACTTGAAATCAACACCGAGAACAGCAGCCTTTCCACATTTGTTACAGGAAGATATTGTCATCTGGAAGAGGCCTAACCGCAATGTGCCGTCAGAATGTAATTTCAGAGGAGTGAATTTCTGAGTAATAACTTGTCTTTTCTTTCTAAACCAAATATGGTAGCTCGTAATATAGGAGTGCTGTCGCCTCTCTTCACCTTTTAATCCGTGAATTAAGTCTTTGTACGCTTTCTCAATCTCTGTCATGAGATTATAATCCTTTTGATCTATTAAAGACCAATAAGGATTACAACTTTTACGTTGGATATCACTTTGAAATGCCAGGTCGGCAAATAAAAGATGTTTTGATCTATAAATCATTTTTTGCTCAGAAAAGTCAACTACCACAAAGCTGAGGCCTGATAGCCTCGAGATACTTTCCAATAGACTTTTTGCGTCATTTAGCCATTCGTTTTGCTGAAGCTCATCTTGAAAGCCTTCTGTCACTTTAATGTTTTCTTCGTACATGAAATTTCAAATATTAATTTCAATTCGGCAAATTTAGGTGTTTTCCTTCAAAAATACAAGTATTAGCGTTAATTTTTAAAAAAACACCCTAAAAGACCACACTTTGATTTTGCAGAACTTCTTTCATTTTCTTAATTTTGCACCGAATAATCCAAGGCGCCTGGGATTTATAACTGACCGAACAGAATAGTTCACGTATGTGGATAAGAAAGGAGCAGATGTCGAAAAGCTTATAGAGTAGACAAAATAATTAAAAATCAAGCAAATTGATGAAAAAAATTCTATTCGCAAGTTTGATAGGCCTTCTCGCTTTTTCAGCCAAGGCCAATGCTACACAGAACGCAGCAACTGAAGTGTCAGCTTATTCCGATTATGCCGTTTATGCATCTTCTACGCCTAAGGTCGTGAAGAGAGGTGATCGTGTTATCATCATTTATCGTGATGGTACGACCATCATCGTTGACAAAGATGGCTCAATGACCGTGGTACCGAATAAATAACAATTGGGGGCTTCGCCAAATCATAGCACTGCATGCATCGGAAGTGTTAAAGGGATTTGGCTAAGCCTTTTTCCCTTATTTGATGTGACACTTTATGAAAAAAGCACTATTCGTTATTTTGGCACTCTTGATGGCTATCAAATCACAGGCGGCGGAGCCCGCCCTTTACCACATCACCTATGATTGCGAAGCCAAGGCGGCGACAGGTGCCATCAATCTTTACAGATGGAGCCTCGTGATAGGCAAGACGACTGCTGTCTTTTACAATGACAACGAGCGAGGGTTCAACCAAGACATAGCCAAGCTAAAAAGGGAGGGTCCCGTCAAGATATTGGAGCAAATGGATGCGCTCAACAAGAAATATCCTACCAAGAACAGTTTGCAACTACTCATGGGAAGTCCTCAAAAAGACAAATACACCTGTGTCAATAGTATCCTTAACTCAAAATTGAAATATGAAGAGCCCTTGCCCGAAGTCGCTTGGCGGTTGTCGGATAGCACAAAGACCATCAGCGGCTACGAGTGTCGGCAAGCCCAGGGGGTGTTGTACGGCAGGACATGGACCGTTTGGTACGCTGCCGAGTTGCCGCTCAACTATGGTCCCTATCTCCTTCGTGGCCTACCGGGCCTAATCCTTGAAGCTGCAGACACCGAGGGGTGCTTCCATTTCACATTGGCTGGAGTAGAAAAAGCGGCGGACAACATGACCGTTTCCCTGTTCATGGACAAAGACGCGCAGAGATGCACTCGCAAACGTTACCTGAAGATGCGGGCGGAGACAGATGGCTTGAGCCAGCGACAAATCGTGGACCGCATCTTGAATCAAAATGCGGTTGATGGGGATGTCAACTCGACCCTCATCACGGATGAGAAAGGCAACGACATTTCGGACCAAGAGTTGCCCAAGAAGAACTTCTTCGATAAAGAATGAGGTATTGTGCTTTTCTGCTAACACTTTTCTTGCATCTTTCCGTCGTCGCCCAGACTTTTACCGGAAAGATCGTGGGGGAAAAGGGAACCCCTGTACCAGGCGCGACGATAGTCGCGTCGGACAAGGATGGCCACGTGTTAGCTTACGCCATCGCAAAAGATGACGGGCGCTATAAATTGGAAATTTCTGAAGGAAGGCCTGCACAGGAGGTCCATGTCAATTTCATGGGCTACCAGAAACAATCTTTTCCCATTTCTGCGCTGAAGGATGGCATGACCATCACGCTCAAAGAAGGGTCTTTTCTTCTGAAAGAAGTGGAAGTGAAGGCGCAACGCATACAGGCGACGGACGATACGCTCACATATAGTGTGGCAGGCTTCAAGCAGGCGCAAGACCGCAGCATTGCGGATGTGATAGCCAAGATGCCTGGCCTTGAGGTCAAGGCCGACGGGAAGATTGAGTATCAAGGCAAGGCCATCAACAAGTTCTACATAGAAGGTTTAGACCTGATGGGGGCGCAGTATGGCTTGGCTGACCAAAACATCTCCGCTGACAAGGTGAAGAGCGTGCAAGTGCTTGAAAACCATCAGCCGGTGAAATCATTGCGAGGCGTGTCTTTCAGCGACCAGGCAGCCCTCAACCTCGTGTTGAAAGATGACGCCAAGTCCGTCTGGACAGGGACGGCCGACATTGGCCTGGGGTTTGGAGACGAATTCCTTTATGACAGTCGACTGATGGGCATGCGTCTCGACAAGAAACGTCAGGCGCTGATGATGTACAAGAACAATGATACGGGCCAGCCGCTCGGTGACGAAGTGCTCGACCTGGCTGACTTGCTTAAGGGAAGGGCGGACGCGGATGCGGGTCTGCTCTCCATGTTGTCGCAGGACGCGCCCAACGTTGACGAGAGCCGATACGCCTTCAACCACAGCCACTTGGTGGCCGGCAACTGGCTATGGAGGACGGGCAAGGACGCCGAGCTGCGACTGCAAGCCAACGGAATCATGGACCGAACGCACATGCGGAACCACAATTCCTCCACCTATCTCACCCTTGCCAACATGCCTGTAATCATCGAGGATGAGGACGTGAGCACCACGAGGAGCGAATGGAAGGCGGAAGCCAACTACCAATATAATGGCGCCAAGAGCTTCATCCAAAACGACGTCAGGGGATATCTTGACTTCAACAAGAGCGAGGGATGGATGACCTGTGGCGGACAAAACGCAGCCATGATGGTGAAGCCGCGCAAGCGCAGCCTTACGGAAGATTTCCAGCTGTCGCGCACGACGGCTCAAAATGATGCCTGGCGTGTGGAAAGCTATTGGGCGTACAGCTATCTGCCTGGCCAACTGCTTACCATCGACAAACAGGCCGAACGGCTCAACCTCAGTTTCTTTTCAACCCAAAACTCCCTCCTTTACAAGATGAAAATGGGGCACCATTACCTCAACAATGAATTGGGGCTCAACTATGACCGCCAAAGCCTCGCCGTGACCATGGACGAAGAGGCTCAACAGAAAAACACTTATCAGTTGCTCCGCGCTTATTGGATGCCGTCCATGTCGTTTGCCTTCGGCCAGCAGCTTCTGGAAATCAAGGCGAGGGTGAGCTGTGCCCGCCAGGCCTATCGCCAATCGAGAAGCAATCATCTGTGGGTGGATCCTTCTTTCCATTGGAACTGGAAGGCCTCAGCTCTCTCCAGTTTCTCCGCGGATGTGGGCTATGCCAACACGCCACTAACAGGCAAGTCCATCTACGACACGCCCATCTTCACGACTTATCGTATGCGGAAGGTCAACCGAGGCAAGACGGATGTGACACGTGACTTTCATGCCACAGCCATCTACAAATATGCCAACCCTGTGTTGGGCTTGTTCGTCAACGTGAGCCCCCTGTACAATCGGACATCCGGTAACATCCTGTATGAAAGCACCTTGAACGGGCGCGTCTACACTCTCGCCGCCACAGACATGAAACGAGCCACGCAGACCGTGGGCGTGTCAGGGCGCGTCAGTAAGACCTTCGGGTGGGCCAAGACACTCGTTGGTCTTGGGGCTTCACACGCTATGACTGGCTACTGCATGCTCGTGGCTGATGACGTGAACGACGCGCGGATGACCACCACGTCTGTCGCGTTCAATTATTCTTTACGTCCGGCAAGGTTTCTTTCAGTCGAAGGCAGGTCAAGTGTGAGGTTCAACAGGCAGAAGAACCTGACCGCTCCGCAGCTTTCACCAGGCAACACGAATGATTGGGAGCATCGCCTCAACATTCATGTCTTGCCGGCCCACGGCTGGATGCTGAGCGCTGACAACCAGCTCTTCCATTCCAATGGTGAAGGCGTCGGGACCAGCTATTTCCTCGACCTTGCCATGAGCTACAAAACCAAGCGGTGGGAAATCGCCCTGTCGGCCAACAATCTCATAGGCACATCCCGTCTGGAGCAGCATGTGCTGGGCAACACCGTCGAGACCTATATGGCTACTCGCCTGCGCCCTCGCGAATGCCTGGTGAAGTGGACCATTGACTTGTAGGCTCCCTCCACTACCAAAGTTCGCATGACATTTGCTTGCCGCAAGGAGTTGGCTCGCATGGGGTTAGCGACAAGCATATATTCTTACAAATCAAAGCTACACGCCGATGGGTGCCCTGCGGAATACAAGCCGAAAACAAGGATAAGGAATTGAATGTTAGGCACTTCTAACGAGAAAAATATCAATTTTTAAGAAAAAAACATCAATTCTTTTCTCCATCCCACGAAAAACACGTATATTTGCAGTCCGAAAGATAACAGAAAGTAAAATTAAGGAACAATATTCCGAAAAAGACTGTATCAGTATATGACAAAAGCAGAGATCATCAACGAGATTACCGACATGACCGGCCTGCAGCGCAAGGACGTGTCCGCCGTCATCGAGAGCTTCATGCAAACCGTCAAGAAGAGCATGCTCGAAAGAAGGGAGAACGTTTACCTTCGCGGTTTCGGCAGTTTCATCATCAAGCATCGTGCACCGAAAACGGCCCGCGACATCGGCAAGAAGACCTCCATCACCATCGCAGCGCACGACCTGCCCAGCTTCAAGCCGGCCAAGGCCTTCGTGGACGAGATGAAGGGAGAGTGAGTGACATTTTAAATTACACAATAACAAACATTTTAAACATTAACAGCTATGCCAAACGGAAAGAAGAAGAAAGGCCACAAGATGGCTACGCATAAGCGTAAAAAGAGATTACGTAAGAACCGTCATAAGAGCAAGTAAGGCCCTTTAGGACTGTTCTGGGAAAGGGACGTGCCGTATTGGCGGGTCCCTTTTTATAATTAAAGAAATCAAGAGATGACAAGCGAAGTAATTATCAACGTAAAGCCACAGGAAATATCCATCGCCCTGCTCGAAGACAAGCGGCTCGTGGAATACCAAAACGAGCAACGCTCTGCCAATTTCTCTGTTGGCAACATCTACATCGCCAAGGTGAAGAAGCTCATGCCGGGTCTTAACGCCTGCTTCGTAGATGTTGGCTACGAGCGCGACGCTTTCCTGCATTATCTTGATTTAGGAAGTCAATTCAATTCGTACGCCAAGTATCTGAAGCAAGTGCAGAGCGACCGTCGCAAGTTGTTCCCCTTTGCCAAGGCCTCTCGCCAGCCGGACCTGAAGAAGGACGGAAGTGTCCAGCAGACGCTCACCGTCGGACAGGAGGTGCTGGTGCAGATCGTCAAGGAGCCCATCTCCACCAAGGGACCGCGACTGACAGCCGAGCTGAGCTTCGCGGGCCGATACCTTGTCCTCATTCCCTTTGGTGACAAGGTGTCCGTGTCGTCCAAGATCAAGAGCGGCGAAGAAAGAGCCCGACTCAAACAACTCATCCACAGCATCAAGCCCAAGAACTGCGGTGTCATCGTGCGCACCGTGGCCGAGGGCAAACGCGTGGCGGAACTGGATGCGGAACTGAAAATCTTGACCAAGCGCTGGGAGGACGCCATCGTCAAGGTGCAGAAGACCCAGCAACGCCCGCAACTCGTCTACGAGGAGACCGGAAGGGCCGTGGCATTGCTGCGTGACCTCTTCAACCCAAGCTATGAGAACATCTACGTAGACGACGAGGAAGTGTGCAAGGATGTCAAAGACTATGTGGCACTCATCGCCCCTGAAAAGGCAGGTATCGTCAAGAAGTATACCGGAAAGGTGCCCATCTTCGACAACTTCAACGTCACCAAACAGATTAAGGCGAGCTTTGGCAAAACGGTGAACTATGCTCATGGGGCCTACCTCATCATTGAGCACACCGAGGCCATGCACGTCGTGGATGTGAACAGCGGCAACCGATCCAAGAATGAGAAGGGACAAGAGGGTACAGCCCTTGAGACCAACCTGGGGGCCGCCGATGAGCTGGCTCGCCAGCTGCGCCTGCGCGACATGGGTGGCATCATCGTGGTCGACTTCATCGACATGAACCTGGCCGAGGACCGCCAGATGCTCTACGAGCGCATGTGCAAGGATATGCAGAAAGACCGTGCGCGCCACAACATCCTGCCTCTCAGCAAGTTTGGACTGATGCAAATCACCAGACAGCGAGTGAGACCGGCCATGGACGTCAATGTCGAGGAGACTTGCCCCTCATGCAACGGCACAGGCAAGATCAAGTCGAGCATCCTGTTCACCGACCAACTGGAAAGAAAGATTGACCAACTAACCAACAAGATTGGCATCAAGAAGTTTTATCTCCACGTCCATCCCTACGTGGCCGCCTACATCAACCAAGGTGTGGTGAGCCTCAAGCGCAGATGGCAGCTGAAGTACGGCTTCGGCGTTCATGTCATACCGTCGCAGAAGCTCGCGTTCCTGCAATACGAGTTCTATGACGACAAGAACCAATTCATCGACATGAAAGAGGAGATCGAGACCAAGTAAAACCAAGACCATTCATAAGAAATCCCAAGGCACATACAATACAGTGCCTTGGGATTTCTTTTGGCTCTTCCGGAATTTGGAGTGATGGGTCCCTTACATTCAAGGCGCACGCCATTGAATAAAGCGGACAATGTATATAAAAAAACAGGCGTTATTTTCAACTTCAAAATATTTTGGC
>DJOV01000095.1:0-1269 GCA_002437285.1 Prevotella sp. UBA6429
TGGAAGGCCATTACAGAAAATCCACAAAGGAGTTGTAAACAAGAAAAGCGGACTGCTTCCCTTCAAAAAGGAAGGCAGTCCGCTTTTCTTGTTTGTATTGCCGTCTGTGTATCATCAGCATCCATACACGTCTTTTAGTTGAAAACTGATGAATACGGGAGGATGCTGCTCTTTTGCCTTGTCCACCAGCCATTTTCTGAACACGGCAGTATAATGGGTGCTGAATCTGAAAGACATGGCTACCACCACATCAAGACTGTAAACGTAGACGTAGTTGCCATTTGGCAATCGGATGTATCTGCTGTGCTCAAACTCAGACAACACACCCTCCTTGAACATTCTCTTTATTGCCCGATTCACAGAAGCAGGAACGACATTGAACAGATTGGCAATCTCCCAATAGGTCATCCTGACATTATCGCCAGTTATTGTGACGAAATAGTCGTTGATTTTTACGATGTCTCTTTTCATACGCTTGTGGTTAGATGGTTTGACAAATGAAATTCTCTACCGAATGGATACGCTGTGACAGCATCTCCATGTCGTCGCTCAACTTCTGCGCCGTAATCTTGGCATAGATTTGCGTGCTTCGGATGCTGGTGTGTCCCATCATCTTGGAGAGCGTCTCGATAGGCACACCGTTGGAGAGACAGACCGAGGTGGCAAAGCTATGGCGGCTTTGGTGCCAGGTGACATTCTTGTCTATACCGCACTGTTTGGCTACTTGCTTAATGTCGTATCTGCACGAACTGTAAGCAGGTACGGGCAAAAGGTGATTGTCCTTAGCCAATCCGTCATACTTCTCGATGATATGCTTCGCCACATCCAACAGACGAATGTTGCTGTCAACGCCTGTCTTTTGTCGTGAGGTCATAAGCCATGTATGACCGTCAAAGGAAGTCTGTATGTTGCCCTTTGTCAGATTTTTCATATCCGTCCAACTTAGTCCAGTGAAACAGCAGAAAATGAACAAATCTCGGATTAGTTCATATTTCTTTTTGGTGAACTTACCATTAATCATCTTTGTTATTTCCTCCATTGTCAGGAAGCCTCGTTTTGTTTCTTCCTTGGTGATGTGGTAGGCATAGAATGGGTCTCGTGCCAGCCATCCATTGTTGATTGCCATGAAAATGATGCTTCTGAACGGCATCATATACGACCACACCGTATTGTTGCAGTGTCCTTTCTCTATTCGCAGGAATACTTCAAAATCTGTGATAAAGGCAGGAGTAAGTTCCTTCAAGGCTATGTCCTCCATCTTGTATCGCT
>DJOV01000095.1:1429-1614 GCA_002437285.1 Prevotella sp. UBA6429
TAGTCCTCGTTGTGCTGACGGAAGACGGCGAGAAGCGTCTTGTGGTTCATACCCATGCCAAGATAGGAGTTGCGCACCTTCTCCGCCGTGACATAGCTGTCCTTGTCGCACACCTCTTGGTAAGCCTTGTTGATACCCACACGAATCTTGTCCAACTTGCGGTTGGTCTCCTGCGCCACGATGCT
>DJOV01000095.1:1760-19958 GCA_002437285.1 Prevotella sp. UBA6429
CGGCACATGACTGGAATCAGTCCGTTCTTCTTTGGCGCATTGCGCTTCAGATAGAATAATACTCTGAATGTTGATCTGCTCATAACTTTCTACTTTTTTAACTGTTTGCAAAAATACTATGTGCAGAGTCATTATCGCATTTGCAAATCCAAGCAGATTGAAGCATTAGAATCACCCACAGAAGAATCGTCCAAGTTTTCTTGCCAATCTCTTAATTTTTAGATACTTTTGCCGTATCATTCTTTGATTTTCGTCTCGTTCGTTATCCTCAAAAATCAGTAACGCTTTAGTAACGTACCCCTGTCTCAAACTGGCTTTTTTCTTGCTTTTGCTGTCTTCACAACAACGCAGTTTCGCAATCATAATTCAGTCATTCTCAACGTTTTTGCTCCAAATCTTACTGATTTTCAACTTTTTGTTGTATCTTTGCATACAAACTGAAACGCCCATTACTTGAAACAAACTTATGAACAGGTTTCTCCATATCCTATCCCCGTTGGTGGTTCTTCTGCTGCTGTTCGTCATGTTTGTGTCGTGTGGAGGCGGAGGGAAAAAGCGTTATGTCATTGCCGTGTCACAATGCTCTGAGGACACGTGGCGTGAGAAGCTCAATGAGGAATTGCGCATAGCGGCCGTCTATTATGATAATGTGGACCTGCGCATCCAGTCGGCCTACGACGACGTGCGCTTGCAAACCAAGCAGATTGAACAGTTTGTCGATGAGGGGGTCGACCTGCTCATCGTTGCCCCGGGACAGGTGACGATATCGCCTGCCATAGACCGCGCCTACGAAAAAGGCATACCCGTGATCATCTTCGACAGGCGCACGCACTCCGACAAGTATACCGCTTATATCGGTGCCGACAACCGTGAGATAGGTTCGGCTATGGGTGAATACCTCGCCAGCGCCCTGCCGCGCGGCAGTCGCGTCATGGAGATGTGTGGGTTGTCGTCGTCGTCGCCTGCCATTGAACGTAGCCAGGGGTTTGACAGCGTGGTGGCGCACCGTCCCGAGGTGAATGTCGTTGGCAAGACCCATGCCGACTGGACCGAGCGGGGCGCCTACCGCACCATGGACTCAATCCTCTCGCAACCCCATCACCCGTCTTTCGATTGTCTCTTTGCACACAACGACCGCATGGCCATGGGAGCGCGCCGGGCGGCATCCAAACATGGACTTGATGTCGGGCGCATCAAGTTTTGTGGCATCGATGCCATGCCGCAGAAGGGTGGGGGACTGCAACTGGTGGCCGACGGCACCCTGTTTGCCTCTTACATCTATCCCACACGGGGCGACGAGGTGATGCGCCTTGCCCTCAACATCCTGACCGGCAAGAAGTATGACCGCGAAAACCGGCTCTCGTCGGCTCTTGTCACCAAGGACAACGCGCGCGTGCTGCTCATGCAGAACGACGAGACCGTGCGCCAGCAGGACCATCTTGCCACACTGCGCTCGCGTGTCGACAAGGCATCTGCTGACTTCAACACCCAACGTGGGTATTTGCTGGTGCTCCTCGTGTTCGTGGTGCTCCTCGTCCTGGTGTGTGCCTATGCCGTGCGCGCCTATGTCACCAAGACGCGCATCAACCGAAAACTCAAGGACTCTGTGCGGCAGCAACAGGCCATGACCGAGCAAATGGAGCGCATGACGCAGACGCAATTGCGCTTCTTCACCAACGTGAGCCACGAACTGCGCACACCGCTCACGCTCATTGCAGGTCCCACGGAGCAGTTGCTCGATGACCCCGTTGTGCGCGGATCTCACCGCACCATGTTGCAGATGATACAACGCAACACGCGTATCCTCATACAGCTCGTGGACCAGATACTCGACTTCAGGAAGGTACAGAACGACCGTGCAGAGCTGCGGCTTAACCGCTTCGCACTGCAGACGGAGATTGTCGCTTGGACGGAAGACTTCCGCGCCGTGGCCGAGCGCCGTCACATCAAGATTGGCGTAGACGTGTCGGATGTGGAGAAGGACGCACTCATCATTGCCGACCGCGACAAACTGGAACATATCTATTTCAACCTCATGTCCAATGCGCTGAAGTACACGCCAGGCGGAGGAAGCATCACGACTACCGTGAGCCATGCGCAACAACGGTTCACCCTCTGTGTGAGAGACTCGGGCCAGGGCATAGCTCCCGATGAGTTGCCACGGCTCTTCGAGCGTTTCTATCAAGCGCAAGGGGCCAGCGGTGGCACCGGCATTGGCTTGTCGCTTGTCAAGGCTTATGTGGACTTGCACCATGGCGAGGTGCATGCCGAGAGTGAGCCGGGCCATGGTGCTGCCTTCTTTGTCACCCTGCCCGACACGCAACCTGGCTACGACCCGTCGAGAGACTGCGCTCCATTGCCGCAGGCTGGGCGCGGCCTCGTGGACGACTCTTACACGCCGACGGATATCGGGGCGGAGGAGTCGGTTGAGCGCATCATCCATGCCGAGGACTTCGATGCGGAACGCCCGCTCGTGCTCGTCATCGACGACAACAACGGCATGCGTGCCTATCTGCGCGCTATCCTGAATGATAAGTACAGTGTGTCGGAGGCAGCCGATGGACAGCAAGGTCTGGAGCGCGCTCGGCGTGAAGTGCCCAAGATCGTGGTGTGCGATGTGATGATGCCCGTCATGGACGGACTGGAGTTCACCCGCCGGCTGAAGGAGGATACGGCCACGAGCCACATACCTGTCATCCTGCTCACTGCTCGCTCGCTTGCCGAACAGCTCGCTGAAGGCTACGACTGCGGCGCCGACTCTTACATCACCAAGCCCTTCTCAGGAGCTGTGTTGCTTGCCCGGATTGACAACCTGCTGCGTTCGCGTACCATGCTGCGCTCCTTGTTTTCGGGCGACAGGCAGCAGGTGGAGACCGAGGAACAGGGCCTTGGCGCACAGGATCAGTCGTTCGTCGGTCGTCTGCGTGACATTATACGTCGAAATATGGGTGACTCGGCGTTCTCCGTGGAACGACTTGGTGAGGAAATCGGACTGTCTCGCGTGCAGCTCTACCGCAAGGTGAAAGCGCTCACCGGACATACTCCCGTGGAGCTGTTGAGGATGGCTCGCCTTGAGAAGGCTCGCCTGATGATAGAGAAAACCGACTTGTCAATTTCTGAGATTGCATACGAAGTGGGTTTCACCGCCCCGTCCTATTTCAACAAGTGCTTCAAGGATGAGTTCGGTGTCAGTCCCGGCAGTCTGAGGGAGCACCGGTGAGCAGGCTCTTGTCGGGACAGCCCGAAGAACCAGGACGCTCCTTTCATGTCAGGAAAGTAAAAAGAAGACACTTTTTTAGTTATTTGTTTGTCTGTTTAATCAAAATGTGTTAATTTTGCACGTGTAAAGTGTGCAAATCGTAAGATAAAGTGCGCTTTATGCTTACATAAAGCAAGTGAAGTAAACAGTATAAATCAATTAACAGAAAGGACTTCTTATGAAGAAAATCTTTACTCTATTATTTTTTGTTTTCGCCACCTTGTCGGCCATGGCCCAGGAAAAGACGATTACAGTCACCCAGCCGATGACGACGAGTGACAACGTCTCGGAGAGTCCGCTTGCGCGTGATGACCAGACGGTCGTTCTCACAAAGAACGAGGATGGCACATGGGACCTTACCATGAAGGATCTCGCCGCCCCGTCGTTCCTCATCGGTGACATTACCTTCAAGGATGTCACGGTTGAAGATCCGGGCTACCATGTCTGCTATATCACGTCAAATGGTGCAGTAGGCAAGGTGGAGTCGAAAAGCAGCAAGTATTATGGTGCGGAGCTCGTGCTGCAGATCAACGGCACGGCCGAGCTGTCTGACAACGGCGCCGGCGCCCAGACCATCGATTTCTCTCTCTTCAACTACAATGACGAGGATTTTGAGGTGAAGGGCTTGTTCGCTCCCAAGTCGGAGCAAGAGCCGGACATGGTGGCGCAGACCTACTATGTGGGCACCTCGGGCGAGACAACCTGCCCGGGCATGGCGGAACTGTACCTGTATCTCGACCAGGAAACCAGCGATGTCGTGAAACTCGGTATAGGCGGACTTGCCGACGTGAACACGGAGATTGGCTATGGCACGATCTATGTGGAGGGCGTGAAGACGAACGTGACGGAGGATCCTGATGCTGGCACCATGACCATCAACATCACGAACGACAACTCGACAGCAGCAACGGAGGATGGCGACCCCATCACCGTGAAATCGTTCGACATTGACATCATTCCCAACTATGGAACGGGTGGTTATGACTTGGACGACGGAGGCGATGACTTCGGTGGCGACGACTTCGGTGGCGACGATCCCGGACTGGACAATGAGTTCATTGTCAAAGGCTCTATCGTCATTGCTGATCCCACCACAGGGGCGGATGTAAAGTATGAGTTGTCAAGCGACGAGTCGCTCATCACAGCCATCAAGGGTGTCAAGGGCGGCAACGCCACAGTACCCGAGGTCTACTCCGTTGACGGAATGAGGCTTGAGCAAATGCACAAGGGACTGAACATCGTTCGTCTGAACGGCAAGACCATCAAGGTCGTCAAGTAGAAAGGTGAACCCATAAAAATAAAATGGTGAACCCATAAAACAACAGAAAATCCAATAGGTATTATAATGTAGGGACAGTGGTGACAACTTTGCTAAGGCATGCAGGTTGTGGCTGTTGTCTCTATATCTTATGTTATTAAAAATAATTAAGTTCAACATGCAGAGAAATCTACTCAGTCTTGCTTGTTGCCTCATCCTTCTCGGAGGAGCCGGTCAACAAGCTGATGCACAGCGGCTTCTTTCTTCGCAGCAGACCAAGTATGTCGATGGCAAGGTGCGCGTCAAGCTCCAGCCGGAGATTGCTGAGCGTCTGTCCAAGGCGCTTCTGCCAACTGGAGCGTCGCGGGTAAAGGCCACTTATGCCAAGACGGGAATATCGCAGATTGACCGAGTGAACCAACAGGTGAGGGCGGTCAGGATGAAACGCGTGTTCCCGTATGCAGGAAAGGATGAGGCGCGGCACAAGGCAGCTGGCCTGGACTTGTGGTACGACATATCGTACACATCCGAGAACATGTCGCCGGCAGCGGTGCGCAACCTTTACAAGACGGTGCCTGGCATCAGCTATGCGCAGCGTGTCATCAACTATTCGCTCGACTGTGGCAGCACATCGACATTCATCCCACTATCGGCAGATGCCGTCGCACGTGCCCAGTCGGCCACTTCGGCCATGCCGTTCAACGATCCGTTGCTGCCCGACCAGTGGCACTATCACAATGATGGGTCACTCGTTGGCTCCATGGCGGGCGCTGACATCAACGTGTTCCCGGCCTGGGAGCAGGGCAACACCGGCTCAAAGGATGTCGTGGTGGCTATCATCGACGGTGGCTTCCAGATAGACCATCCTGACCTGAAAGACAATGTGTGGGTCAACCAGGCCGAGCTCAACGGTCAACCCGGTGTTGACGATGACGGTGACGGTTTTGTGGATGACATATACGGCTACAACTTTGTGGTCAACTCTGCCAACCTCACGTCTCACAATCATGGTACACACGTGGCCGGTATTGTGGGTGCCACCAACAACAATGGCATCGGTATCGGTGGTGTGGCCGGCGGCTACGACGGTACTGGCGGCGTGAAGATGATGGTTTGCCAGGTGTATGACGCCAACGCCAGCGAGTCGGCCGATGCCAACTTCGCCGGTGCGCTTGTCTATGCCGCTGACCGAGGCGCCAGCATCGCCCAGTGCTCATGGGGCTCGGCTGAGGCCGATTATGAGGACCAGTCTATCTCTGAGGCGGTGCGCTACTTCACCAAGTATGGTGGCGGTGAGAGAATGAATGGCGGTCTGTGCATCTTCGCGTCGGGCAACACCTCCAATGAAGGCAATTTCTATCCTGGCTGTATGCCGGAGGTGGTGGCCGTGGGTGCCACCACGCCCATGGGTACCATTGCCACCTACACGTCTCACGGCACATGGGTGGACGTGTCGGCTCCCGGCGGCTATTCTGACGCGGGTGAGAAGTATGAGGTGCTCAGCACGCTTCCCAATAACAGCTACGGTTACATGGAGGGCACGTCCATGGCCTGTCCGCACGTGTCGGGCGTGGCTGCGCTCATCCTGTCGAAGTATGGCAACAAGAATTTCTCCAATGAGACGCTTCGTACTCTGCTCACCACTTCGGTCAACCGCATCTACTTCGAATCGCAGGAGGTAGCCAACGAGTTTAAGGGCAAATGTGGATCGGGCGTGATTGACGCTTACAAGGCCTTGCAAGGCAATGAGTCGAGTGTGCCTAACGCTGTGTCAGACCTCACGGTCATCGCTTCCCACAACTATGCCACCCTGCAGTGGACCATCCCGGAGAGTGACGAGAAGGCTGTCGACCACCACGTGGTCTACTTTAGCAAGGAACCGATAACTGACAGCACCAACCTCAACAGTCTCAACAGTGTGTCGTTCGACACAAAGTACAACAGTTGTGGCGACAAGGTTGAAGAAGAGGTCGATGGTCTTGAGGCCATGACCAAGTATTACTTCACTGTCGTGGCATACAACCGTTGGGGCAAGGCGTCCAAGATGTCGAATGTGGTTGAGGCAACGACCAACGAAGGCCCTGCGGCCAAGCTCAGCACCAACGCTCTCTCGCTCAATGTGAATGCGGAGAAGGGCGCTACGGCGACGGCTCTCTTCCGTGTTACCAACGCTGGCAAGGGCATACTGAAGTATAGCTTTGCTCCCGCCACCGTGTCGGCTACCATGTCGCAGAGTGCCACGGGTAAGCAACCGACGCCCGGACGCCTGACGCAGTTTGCCGGCAAGATGGCCGCCGAGGCTGACACCACAAAGACCTATCCGGTGGTGTCGGCGGATTATCGTGCCACCGACTATCCTGACACCTTGCGCTACAGCACGATGCTGAAGGCGTTTATCGGCGAGAACGACGTCGAGGTTCCCAATGCCCTTGCGCAGTATTTCTATGTCGACCCGAAGAAGTATCCTAACGGCTTCAACTTGACCGACGTGTATTTCCTCGGACAGAATGGCACAAATCCGGATATCGAGATTTATGATGGGTCGCGTTCCATCTCTACGGCTTCGCTCATCACAAAAGTGAAATACGACGAGTGGGATTACAACAAGTACATTCCTCTTGAGGAACAGCAATTCTTCGCACCGGGCAAGAGCTTCTGGATTGTGGCGAAGTTTGCGGCTGGCGTACAGCGCCCGCTCGGTGCTTGCATCGCCACCACATCTGGCATACAGAATTACAGCTTCTACAGTTCGGACAACGGTGAGACGTGGACACAACTCTCACAGGTGCTCAAGGGCTCGACCTACGACGCCGAGGCAGAGACCATGACATGGGGCGTGTGGGCGGTCAGCAAGAACCCCAACTGGAGTTCGGTGCTCAATCCCAGTCCTGCATCAGGCGAGGTGGCCGCTGGCAAGTCTAAGCTGGTGAAGCTACAGAACGACGGTCAGCAGCTGGTCAATGGCAAGTACGTGTTCAATCTGCACCTCAACACCAATGAGGCGAAGAAGACCGACAACAGCATTGCCGTGTCAATGAGTGTGAGCGGCTACAAGCCGGAACTGACCTCCAAGCAGATGATCGACTACGGAAGTATCCTCGTCGGACAGCAGAAGACTTACAGTGTGGAGCTGCGCAACAACGGCTTCGGTGCATTCGCCACGAAGAGTGGTTACTTCTACAACTTCGACGGCTCCATGTCCAGCAGTTCCGACCAGTTCCGTACCCCTACAAGCTTGCAAGCCATCCAGGCACGTTCAAGTCGCACAATCAACGTGACGTTCAAGCCTACCCAAGCTGGTAACTTCAGCTCCACCATAACCCTGACCGACAAGAATGGACTGAAGCACTCATTCACGGTGTGCGGCACAGCCATCGACCCGGCGCAGCTCGTGACGGAGAAGACGGAGTTTGACCTGGGCGACCTGAAGGTGGGCGACCCTGCCAAGGAGGCGGTCATCAAGATCAAGAACGAAGGAAAGTACCCCTTGCAGTATGTCTTCCCGAAATACTCCGACAAGACCATCGAGGGCATGGGGCAGGCACACAAGTACGGATATACCTACCAGACCAACATCGACGGCATCAACAAGCTCGACTATGAGCCTGTGCCAGAACTTGACGACGAAGTGGACATCACGTCTCAGTTCAGTGACCTCAACTGGCAGTCGTCTGCCGTGCCGTTGGGCTTCAAGTTCCCGTTCTACGGCACAGACTACAAGGAGATACACGTCAACGCCCTTGGCGGTCTGCAGTTGCAGACGACCGACCATGTTTCAATCGGTGCTACTGTCCCCGCGCCTTACTTCGTGAAGGGCCTGGGCTATATATCAGCCTTCGGAAACAGCGGCAACCCGAGAGCCATGTGGTTCACCCCCGACTCCAAGATAAGTTATGGACACAAGGACGGCAAACTGTACGTGATATACAAGAACGTGCAGGTGCAGGGCCAAGACCACGGCATTGCGTTCATGAGCATGCACATTGTGCTCGATGCCCAGGGTTGTGTCACCATCTATTATGATGACTATGACCCCTCGCAGATGCTCGATGACGGCAAGCTCATGTATGTGGGAGTGACCGACGTCGAGGGCAACGACCCGATGTCTATCACCTACGACGACATGGCGCTCGCCGGTAGCGACTTCTATTCGAAGATCGTGTCGGGAAGCGTGATACGCCTCGTCGCACCCGGCAAGTCGATGATCACCGAGCTGTCGAGCACCGATGGATACGTGGGCATTGGCGAAACGAAGGAAATCAAGGTCAAGGCCCAGGCCAACGAAAACCTCTTTGCCGGCCAGTTGACCAACCATCTCATCATGATGACCAACGACCCGAAGGCGTCAAGCAAGGTGTTCGCCATCAATGCCAATATCACGGGCGACAACTTCAAGTCGGACGCTGTGATCGACTCCGCACAGGTTGACTTTGGCAAGGTGTTCCGTACGTCGGTGCAACGCCGCACGATGCGGGTGCTCAACAACGGCACAAAGGAGATTGCCGTGAGCTCCATCTCGCAGAAGACGGGTGCTGTCTCTCTTGAGGACGACGTGAAGTCGGGATTTGTGGTCAAGCCCAACGAGTGCAAGGATGTGCGTATCACCTTGCCTACCGACAAGAGTGGCACCGTCAGCGATGAGCTGACAGTGGCCTATGCCGATGGCAAGTCGCAGACCATCCCCGTGAAGGCGGTGGTCATGGGCGCACCGACCGTCAAGGTGACGCCCGACAAGGCGGAGATCACGACTCCTTATGGTGAGAATGCCCAGACGACATTCAACATTGCCAACACGGGTGACGAGACATTGGAGGTGGCTGCCCATGCGGCCGACTGGTACGGACTGGCCAATGCGCTCGACGATGACAAGTCGACCATCAACTACATGTTCAAGTCAAGTGACGATTATGCGGACGTGAAGTATGACTGGGTTGACATCCTCAACGACTTTGACGTGCACTGCAACTTCTCCTATTATGCCAACACCACTGACTACAAGGAGGTGGAGCTGCCGTTTGCGTTCCCGTTCTATGGCAAGAAGTACACGAAGATGTATCTCTACGACACGGGCTTCATACAGTTCACCAAGCCCAAGGAGGACTACAAGATGTTCCCCGAGCCGCCTGCCTCATTGCCTAACGGTGACACCTTCTACCGCAACGTGCTCTGCCCGCTGTGGGGCAACCACTCGATGTCGGCATACCAGGTGGATGGTGTGTACTACAAGGGATATGACGACCACGCGGTGGTGACATTCAAGAACTATGGCAACTCCGTCATGGACGGCTTCAACTTCCAGGCCATTCTCCATAAGGACGGAACGGTCAAGTTCCAGTATGCACTTGATCCTAAGGGACAGCTCAATGGCATCTTCGGCATAGCTGGCGCACAGGACAACGACGCCAAGCGCGGATTCACTGTTCCCAGCAACTATATAGGTCCTGACAAGGCCATTGATGTCTATCCGGAGTTCAGCTACGTGATCGCTCCGGGACAAAGCGTGGACCTGCCAATAGACCTGAACACAAGCAAGATTGCCGACACCTACGACAATGTGCTCTCCCTGACCACCAACGATCCGCAGAACAAGGAAGTGAGCGTCCCTGTGACACTCACCACGACAAGCGAGGCCGTGCCGGTGGTGCCGGAGAAGCTCTCCATCACCAAGGTCTATGACACGGAGTACCAACTGCCGGGTGAGGCGGAGTTTGAGATCAGAAACGATGGACACAAGGCGTTTGTCGTCAACAACATCTCTTCTGACATCTTCAATCTGAACGCCAGCGACAACTACGATGCGCAGCTTGCCATCTGGAAAGCCAGCGCCAGTGGCGACGACCCTGACCCAGGACCGCTCTCACTCTTGTCTGATGGCGGTGCCAACTACTCTTGGCAGCCTTACTGGCCTGGCCAGAGCGATCCCATCGTGGTGGGCGAGGAGCCTGTCAAGATGAAGGTGATGTACATGGCCGTGACCAAACCTGTGACGGTCAACGATGTCATCACGTTCGACATCGAGGGCATGCAACCGCTCACTACGCCTATCAGCGTGAACATCACCAATGCTCCCGCACTGTCGTTCTCTGAGGACTCGGTCGTCATCGAGAACGTGGCCAAGAGCTTCACGGGTGACAAGGTCATCAAGATTGGCAACAAGAAGGGCAAGTATCAGCTTGACTACTCGCTCGTGCTCGACCCGACGGGCAACGATGTGTCTCTCGACGACGAGTTCGGGGGCAGCGGCTCCGACTGGGGCGTGATGTCTCGCGCGGCCGGCATCGCTGACATGAGGGCGCTCACGGCCAGCGACTCGCTGCGTGACGTGTTCCGCAGCTACACCTTCCAGCCCATGGCGCCAAGCATGAGAAAGGCTATGGCCAAGGCGCGCAAGGACGATGCCTACATCTGGGATGACCCCATCCCCGGCAACGACCGCACGCCCGATGCGCCTGCCCATACCAATGCGCTCTACTATCCGGTCATGCAGCCCATATCCAACGCTCAGGTGGCCATGCTCGGTGCGGGTGACAGCCATGTCAACGATGAGTTCATCGCCGCGACGCGCTACACGGCTCCGGCTGAAGGCTTCAACCTCACCCACGTGTTCTTCGTCGGAACAATCGGCGACCTGCAGAATGTGGATGTGGAGGCGAGTGTCATTCTCGGCGACAATGTGGCGTTGACCAAGAAGGTCGTCGGACATGGCAAGCTCCACATCAACAGTGAGCCGGAGGTGAGCGGTGGCCACTATGGCACGCCTTACACCCTCAAGCTCGACAACCCTGTCTACATCAACCCCAACGACACGTTCTACGTGAGCCTGAAATTCCCGTCGGGATATCCGGCCAACATGTTCATGGTGTCGAAGGACGGCGAGATGGAGGACAACCGCTTCATGGGCTATTTCCCGAGCATGGGCGGATGGATCGACGTGGAGGCAATGATCGATGCCTCATACAGCTATGGCTCGTTTGGCTACTTCATGACGGCTCTCGAGGAACAGCCCGGAAAGCCTTGGATAAGCCTGTCGGCTGACACCAAGACGACGGACACGCTCGAGATAGGTGCGTCAAGGGACGTGACGTTCCACATCAATGCGGCCTCGGCTTACTTCGACCGTGGCAACAAGGCCACCCTTGTGGTGCGCTCCAACGACCCGAAGAAGATGGTCTACAACTATCACATCTATCTCGACCGCAACGGTGCGCCCACCATCACGGCTCCCAAGTCGACGACCACTGTCGCACAGGGCAACACGACCACGGTGAAGGTGAGCGTGGCTGATGCCGACGGCGATGCGTTCAGCGTGCATGTGGCCGATGACCACCAGGTGGCTTCTATCAGTGCCTATGCCAATGCCGATGGCACCCGGGATGGCGTCAGTTATGCTGACGGCACTGTGAGCGTCGAGGCTGGCAAGTCGCTCAGCATGACTGTCCAGCTCGCACCGGGCTTCGATGTGCCGGCGGGTCTCACCTCGTTTGGTGTCTATGCTGTCGATGCGAACGGCAACGAGAGCCAGAGTGACGTCAAGCTGAATGTGGAGGCCACAAACCGTGCGCCTGAGTATGTCGGTGCGGAGGAGTTCGTGCTGGCCAAAGGCTCCACTACCGGCGAGTATGTCTGGACGCAGATGTTCTCCGATCCGGATGGTGACGACATGACCTTCGATGCATACCCGATCGACGCGAAGGTTGCCTCGGTGTACAAGTCATCCACAGGTTTCGTCATTGCCGGTAAGACCCAGGCCGACACGGAACTGGCACTTGTGGCTACTGACGCCCAAGGTGCCAAGACCATCGTGAAGAAGCCGCTCCGCATTACCGCCGCCACCGGAATTGCCGGTGTCAGCAATGGCTCTGACGGCTTCACCGCTGATGCTGACGGCATTGTCGTCGGCAAGGATGTGGCAAGCGCGGAGTTCCATCTCTACGATGTGGCCGGCAAGCTGCTCGCTCACAAGGGTGTGAGCAACCTGCATGCGGGCGACAAGGTCAAGATGGGTTCGTCCCTGGCCGCTGGCGTCTATGTCGTGATTGGCAATATGGATGGTGACACTTCATGTGTGAAGTTTGTCGTCAAGTGATAGTCGGGCTTGCCCATGACACATGCCGGTGGACGTGAGCCAACTGGTGCAGCGCCATTGGCCTGGTCATGCGACAATCCGTAATTTCTAAAAAGAGCCCTCGGTGCCACAAGCATCGGGGGCTCTTTCGTGTGTGGCTCTTGTGCCGCCTCAATATGATTGCATCTGCCCCCTCACTTGCTGCGGGGTCAAGCCTGTGTGTTTCTTGAAATAGCGGCAGAAGAAACTCACGTCGGTGAAATGATACTCCCATGCCATCTCCTTTATGCTCTTCGTGGTGCGTTTCAACTGCATCTTGAGCTGGAGAATTACATATTGGTCGATGATGGTCTTGGGTGTGTGCCCCGTCACTTGACGGACGATGTTCGAAAGATATTTCGAGGTGATGTTCATCTGCTCGGCGTAGTAGCTCACGTCCCTTGATAGTTTGAAGTCTCTCTCCATCAGCATCATGAAGTGATTGAAGAGTTCTCTCACCCGATACGATTTCACCTCATCGGGCCGATACTGCGGGTTACGCTGCAGATACTCGTGGAAACCGATGAAAAACGCCTTTAATTGGCAGAGCACCAATTGTGAGATGCAAGTGCACTCCGACTGATTGAAATACACTCTCAGCAAGGCGAACATCGCATTGATAATGTTCGTCACCACAGGCGTGTCTTGACGACAGCGATCTTCCCTTAGGGACGAATACACCGTCTGCTCGAGCTTCAAGCTTGCCTCCCGCAGAAGACTCGCGTCATACTTCAAGATCTCGAATAGGAGTGAAGGCACATCCTGCAAGTCGCTTGTGTTGTTCGCCCTTCGTGCTTCGTCCTTCACTTCCCTCAGTTCCACCACGTCATTCGGGAAGACCGTGATGACCGCCCCCTCGTATAGTTCCCAGTCCTTGTAGTTCACATTCAGCACGGCTCTGCCCTTACGGCAAATCAATATCGCACCGTAAGTCAGCACTTGCTGCCCTTCCTGCCATTCCTCCATACGGGAAGTAAACAGGCTTGCCTCTTGAACACTGCTTAACTCTGATAATGCCATCAATACCTATTTTTTATGTAGGGTAAACCATCGTGCCATAATAGCGCGAATGTCATCTTGAAAGCGAGTGCATACTACTGCGCTTGTTCCTTTTTGGTCGCTTTTCGGGTGCAAAAGTACGTAATAAATGTGATAAAAGAGAACCATTGTTCCCAAATAGTCCATCCATGGTGTTATATTTAAAACTGGCCATTACCAAAATCACCGTACCTTTGCACTCGAATTTTTGGAGATAACAAGATCCATCGGGAATAGTTTATTAATACAAGATAGATGATCAAGAAAATCATGTTACTAAGCCTTCTGTTGGCAGGAGGCTCATCTTGGGCAGTGGCTCAATCGAGCGGCCAGCAGGATAGGCAAGATGGCCATGTGCAGACCATGACGCTCGCGTCGCTTTACAACCTTGCTGACCGTAACAGTCAGAAAGTAAAGGTCAGCGAGGTGGCTCTCCGCGCCGCCGATGAAGGGGTGGCAGCTGCCAAGTCGGCCATGCTGCCGAGTGTCGACTTGGGTCTTCAGGGTAGCTACACGGGCAATGCCTTCATGTTGTCCCGTGGTTTTTCCGCCAGCGGAACGACTGACTACATCGTTCCGGGCGTGGGTGTCGTCCCGGTTTCCAACGGCAAGCAGGACACGCCTCACTGGGGCAACAGCTTCACTGCGCAGGTGGCGCAGGTGGTCTATGCAGGCGGCGCCATCCGTTCGGGCATCCGCATGGCGGAACTGGGCAAGGACCTTGCCGAACTCGATGTGGAGAAGAACCGGCAGGAGGTGCGCTTCCTCTTGACTGGCTACTACCTCGACCTCTGCAAGCTAAGCAACCAGATGGATGTGGTCCGGCAGAACATCGAACTTACCCGCAAGGTGATAGCCCAGATGAAGGCTCGCCATGAGCAGGGCACCGTCCTCAAGAACGACATTACTCGCTATGACTATCAGTTGAAGAGCCTGGAGCTCACGCTGAAGAAGCTCACCGATGCCTCTGCTATCATCAACCACCAGCTGGTCACCACGCTTCATCTGCCTGAGCAGACCGTGATCGTCCCTGACAAGAACGAGGTGGACGCCGACATCCGTGCGCTTTCTGCCATCGCCACGCAGGATGCCTGGCAGCGCCAGGCGGCCGACAACAACATCGGCATCCGCCAGGCGCAGGTCGCCAAGAGCCTTGCTGCGGAGAAGGTCAGGCAGGCCAAGGCTGCCTCGCTGCCCTCGGTGGCTGTCGTGGCCGAGAACCAGTTGTATGGTCCTTACACGCAAGACCTCATTCCGAAAAACTGCAATGTCAACGTGTGGTTCGTCGGGGTAGGCGTGAAGTACAGCCTGGGAAGCATCTGGAAGAACAAGCACCAGGTTCGCAAGGCGCGCATGGAGCACCAGCAGGCACACGAAACCATCTCCTTGGCACGTGAGGGTGTGGAGAACGCCGTACAGGCCAACTACACCAACCTCCTTACCGCACAAACGGAGGTGGGCACGCAGGAGAAGCAGGTGGAGCTGGCCAAGCAGAACTACTCCGTGGTGCAAAACCGCTACCAGAACGACCTCGCGCTCCTCACCGACATGCTCGATGCCTCCAACATGAAGCTCTCTGCGGAGATGGCGCTGGTCAATGCCCGCATCAACATGCTTTACAATTTCTATCAACTCAAATACGTAACAAATACCCTATAATAAAAATGGAAAAGAAGATACACGTCTATTTATACAATGTCCTCATCGTGGCTTGCCTCCTGGGCGGAGCTGCCTATGCGGTGAGCCAGTTCATGCACTTCGGCGGCGGGGAGTTTACCGACAATGCCCGAGTGTGCCAGAACATCGTGCCACAGAACTGCCGTGTGCAGGGCTTCATCCGTGAGGTGCGTTTCACGGAGTTTCAGCAGGTGAAGAAGGGCGATACGCTCGCCGTCATCGAGGACACGGAGTTTCGCCTGCGACTGGCGCAAGCCGAGGCCGACTTGCTTCGCGCCCAGCAGGGTTCGCGCGGCACGGCAAGCAGCATCGTGACCACCAAGACCAGCATGGGCGTGACCGACGCTGGCATCGAGGCGGCTCGTGTGCAGATGGACAATGCCAAGCGCGAGGATGCCCGTTTCGAGAAGCTCCTCGCCCAGGATGCCGTTACCCGTCAGCAGTATGACAAGGTGCACACGGGTTACCTCAGCGCCAAAGCTGCCTATGAGCAGGCGGTCCGCTCCCGCCAGACCCAGACGGCTGTCGTGGCTGAGCAGGGCCACCACCTCTCTGCTTCGGAGCAGGGCATCGAGCTGGCTCGCCGTGCCGTTGACTTGGCGCGCCTCAATCTTTCTTACTGCTACATCATCGCCACTTGCGACGGCACCGTAGGAACGAAAGACATCCATGTGGGTCAGCTGGTCAACCCGGGCCAGACCTTGGTAAGCATCGTCGACAAGGGCGAGCGCTGGATAGAGGCCAACTACAAGGAGAGCCAGCTCCCCCACATCAAGGTGGGCGGCAAGGTGCAGATTACCGCCGATGCCGTGCCGGGCGTAGCCTATACGGGCACCGTGGAGCGCATCTCCGACGCTACGGGCAGCGCCTTCTCCCTCATCCCCATCGACAATGCCACAGGCAACTTCGTGAAGGTGGAGCAGCGTGTCACGGTGCGCATCAAGCTCGACAAGAGTGCGGACACAGACAAGCTCAAGGGCGGCTACAATGTAGAATGTATCGTTGAGGAATAATGGGACAATTAACTGAATTCTTTATGAGAAGTCCTGGTGGGCCACCACCCAACATGGGTTTCTCGATGCCGATGATGAAGAGATGGGTGCCGCGCTGCGTGCAGCCGTGGCTCTACGTGCTGAGCGCCCTTTGCTTCCAGTTTGGCGGCGGTTACTATCTCGGCGCGCTGGACGTGATCCGTGGCACCACCAACTTCATGATTGAGGACGTGATGTTCCTGCTCTATGCCTCGCTGGCTGGCATGGCGGCTTATTTCCCCATGCTCTTCCGCATGAAATTCCGCTTCACCAACAAGCAGCTGCTTTGTGCCTCTGCCATCATCCTCGCCGCATGTAACGTGGTGACGATGCACAGCCACTCGATGCCGGTGCTCATCGTGGCGTGCTTCATAGCGGGCATGGCGAAGATTCAGGGCACATTCGAGTGTATGAGCAACATCCAGTTGTGGATTACCCCACGCCGTGATTTCGCCGTGTTCTTTCCGGTGCTCCACATCATCCTGCTCACGGCCATCGAGGGCAGCGGGTGGCTGGCGGCTTGGTTCGGCCATCACTTTACGTGGCAGATGATGCATGTCTTCACCGTGGGTACCATGTCGCTCGTCTTGCTCATACAGGCCGTCTGTTGCCGTCCGTTTTGTCCGATGCCCCATCGGCTCTCGCTCAAGGGCATGGACTTCCAGGGGGCGTTGCTCATCTGCGCGCTCATGCTTGTGGTGTCCTACATTGTGGTTTACGGCGACTATTACATGTGGTTCGACACCTTCCACATGCGCATCCTGCTCGGCATAGCCATCGTGCTTGCGGGCTTCGTGCTTTACCGCATGCGCTACTACCGTTACCCTTACGTCGAGTTCAAGCTCTTCACGTTTCGCAACGTGGTGCCCATACTCATCGTCACCTTCTTCGCTGAGCTGGCGCTCGGCGCTGAGCACACGATGGAGGAGATACTCTACAGCGAGGTGGTCAAGCTGGAAGAGCTGACCAAGGAGTCACAGTATATGTGGGTGCTGCCGGGCATGTATGTCGGTCTCTTGCTCGACATCTATTGGCTTAAAGTCAGGAAATGGAAGGTCTGGAAACTCTTTGGCATAGCCTTTCTCAGCATTGCGCTCTATGGCATGTCGATGTATTTCACGCTTGGCATGGGCGTTAACATCGAGCAGTACCGCCTGGCCATCTTCCTGCGTGGCTTCTCCTATGCCATTCTGGGGCCTACGCTGATGTGGGCGCTGGAGGAGTCGGCGCCAAGCCTCGAACTGTTCTTCATGGGCTTGTTTGTGTTCAACATCTTGCACATGTATCTGGCGGGAGCGACGGGCTACGGCATCTACACCACCATCTTCTCCCATCTCATGAACGATGACATGGCCAACTATGGACGACAGCTCACGCTCACCCACTTGGACATGGCGCATTTCAACTTGGGCGAATATGTTGGCAACAACTTCCTCCACTCCGTGATGTTGGTGGCCATGAAGCAAGTGTATGGCTACGTCATCTGGTTTGCCCTGGCGATAGCGGCCATTTTCCTCTTGTGTGATATTCCTGCCGTGCGTACCAATATCCGCAAGGTTCCGCGGTGGTCGGTGTATGCCATTGAGTATCTTGCAAGAAGAAAGTAGGGCAGCCCGGCAGGGCTGCCCTCAAGGCCCGAGGGGCAGTTTGGCTTGCGGTGCATGCCAGCACAATGCTCTCATCGCTCCCAATGATCGAAGAGCTACAGACGCTCTTGTCATGATTTTTGGTCGAAAAGTTTGTCACGGATGACCGACGAAATAGAACGCGAAAATGGCGTTTTTTGTCGGTCGCGCCGCGATTTGCATGGGGTAATTTTGCGATAAAGGGT